>JAZNWB010000090.1:0-8019 GCA_045593125.1 Congzhengia sp.
TGTTACTATCTGCAACGTTTCTGTGCCAACATCGAGCATACAAACCTTGAGTTTGTCAGCATCAGGATGTTTTTCCACTGATAAAATTTTTCCTGTGACAACATTCTGTATTTTGTCACCAATGTTTTCTATACCTTCAACTTTGGAACCTGACATTGTTAAGGCGTGGTTGTATTCTTCCGGTGTTATACCTGACATATCTGTATAATCAGAAAGCCAACTTAATGGTAATTTCATTTTTTCTAACCTCTCTTCCTCTAATTAAAACTGCTTCAAGAATCTTACATCGTTTTCGTATAAATGTCTCATATCGTCAATGTTCATTCTTCTCATAACGATACGCTCTAACCCCAAACCAAATGCAAAGCCGCTGTATTCATCGGGGTCGATATTGCAACGTCTTAACACGTCGGGATGTACCATACCTGCACCTAAGATTTCTATAAAGCCCTCACCTTTACATACTCGACAACCTTTGCCACCGCATACGAAGCATGATACGTCTACTTCAGCACTGGGTTCTGTAAAGGGGAAATGGTGAGGACGAAGTCTGATTTTTGCATCCTGACCGTATAAGGATTTGATAAACTGTTCAAGTGTTCCCTTTAAGTCAGCCATTGTGATACCTTTATCTACAACAAGACCTTCAATCTGATGGAAAACAGGAGAATGAGTAGCATCTACTGCATCACTTCTGTAAACACGACCGGGTGCTATAATTCTGATAGGAGGCCTAGCTTTCTCCATAACACGAATCTGCATAGGAGATGTCTGTGTACGAAGCACAACATTATCGCTTACATAGAATGTATCCTGAGTATCACGTGCAGGATGTTCTTTTGGAATATTTCACGCTTCAAAGTTATAGTAATCAAGTTCAACATCAGGACCTTCTGCAATAGAAAATCCCATACCTAAAAATATGTTCTTTACTTCATCTAAAACCTTTGTAATAGGATGAAGTCCGCCGATTTCAGGCTTTTTGCCTGCCATTGTTACGTCAATAACCTCTTTTGCAAGCTTTTCTTCACGGGCTTTAGCTAAAAGAGACGTTTTTCTTTCTGCTAAAGCAGATTCAATAGCTTCGCGAACCTCGTTTGCCAACGCTCCGATAACAGGACGTTCTTCTGCGGATAAACCACCCATCTGACGGAGTACCTGTGTGAGCTCGCCTTTTTTGCCGAGTACACTTACTCTTAAATCTTCAAGCTCCTGCAGTGAAGCGGAAGATGCTAATTTTTCTTCTGCTGACTTTCTGATTGCCAACAACTGTTCTTTCATAATAACTTTACCTTTCTGCTCACCGAGTTTTTCTGTCGGGTTGTGAGCATCACCTGACAGCTTTACGGGACAATAAAAAAAGTTGTCTGCCCCGCAAGGGACGGACAACTAAAACAATCCGCGGTACCACCCAAATTCTTCTCATTAAAAGAAGCACTCTTTTGTGCCTTACGGGCACTGCTCGCCGCACTCTACTGTTGTTTCAAGCACAGAACTCCGAAGTGAAATTTCGCCTTACGCCTTAACCGAGTTTCCTTTCAGCCTATTGAGAAACTCTCTCTTTGTGGTGTTTGCGGGGCTACTTTGCTTCATCATAGTCTTTAAAATTATTCATTTTGTCTCATTCTAACACACATTTTGCCATTTTTCAAGTAGTAAATTCAATTTTTATATTTTTATAAGGAAAATTTCCATTTTTCTGTTGACTTAAATCGAATAAAAATATATAATATATCTATGCGATTTTAAAGGAGGCAGACAAATGAAAAAAAGTATCGCGAAATTAATAATCGCCCTACTTGTAATCGTTACATCGGTTGTAGTCGTACTTGGCGGTATGAATATAAGCGTGTTTGATTATGACATTAAGTACCCCAACGCATTGGACGAAGACTGGGGTATCAGACAGGGCTTAGACCTTGTCGGCGGTTCAGTTATTACTTATGAAGCTCAGACTGAAACTGCAACAGACGAACAGATGCAGTCAGTTGAGAACGTATTAAGAAACCGTCTCGACTCGTTGGGTTACAACGAGGCAACAGTTTCCCGTCAGGGAGAAAAGAAAGTGAGAATTGAAATTCCTGCAATTCAGGATCCTCAGGAAGCAGTTGAAACCTTAGGTAAAACAGCTGTTCTTACTTTTGCTGATTCAGACGGCAATACAGTATTGGAGGCATCAGACGTTTCATCAGCTACAGCAGCGTACGCTGCTATCGATGACACAGGCGTTGCCGTTCATCATGTAAAGCTCAAGCTCAACTCATCAGGTATTGACAAATTTGCTCAGGCGACATCTATTGCTTCACAAAAGGCGGAAGGTTCAAACTACATCGCAATCAAGCTTGACGAAGAAGTTATCAGTCAACCCAGAGTAGATACAACAATCAATCAGTCTGAATGTGTAATCTCAGGTGGTTTTACAGACTCTACAGAAACAGCAGAGCTTGCAGCTTTAATCAACTCAGGTAACTTACCCTTCTCTATCAAGGATGTTGAGTTAAGCTCTATCGGACCTACACTTGGTGAAGAAGCATTGAAGACCAGCTTAATTGCAGCAGGTATTGGTGTTATCCTTATTCTTTTATTCATGTTATTGATTTACAGACTTCCCGGTCTTGTTGCAGACATTGCACTTTTAGCTTACATTGCTATTGTTGTTTATATAATGACATTCTTCAGAATCAACTTAAGCCTTGCCGGTATTGCAGGTATTATCCTTTCAATAGGTATGGCAGTTGACGCTAACGTTATTATATTTGAAAGAATCAAGGAAGAGTTAAAATTAGGTAAGACAGTTAAAACATCTGTTGTTTCAGGTTTCAACAGAGCTTTCATCGCTATCATCGACGCAAACATTACAACAATCATCGCCGCAGTTGTCCTCTACATTTTCGGTACAGGCACAATTCAGGGCTTTGCCGTAACACTTGCTATCGGTACAGTTGTTAGTATGTTTACCGCAATATTCGTTACAAAGTATTTGTTGAACCTCGTTGTTGATCTCAAAATTAAGAATATTGCTTTATACGGTGTAAGAAAGAAAAAGGAGGTAGTAGAATAATGCTTAAAATAGTAGAAAAAGCAAAAATTTATTTCGCTATTCCTTTAGTGCTCATTTTGTTGGGTGTAGTTTTCTTCGCTGTAAATGGCGGTTTCGTTCAGGATGTTGACTTCGCCGGCGGTATGACAATGTACGTTGATATGGGAAATGATACAGATTTAGGTGAAATTGCAAAGGTTGTTGAAGGAGCTGACTCCTCAATTAAAAGCCCCAACGTACTTAAATCTGACGGTAATGTTGTTATCATCCAGACAACACCTATCGAACGTGATGTAAGAGACAAAATTCAGACCGCTTTAGTAGAAAAGTATGGTCTTGACAGAAATACAGCATTTATCCAGATTGAAGACGTTACTGCAACAATGGGTGCAGAACTCAGAAGTCAGGCATTAACCGCAGCTTTGATTGCATGCCTTTTGATGTTCATATACATCGTAATAAGATTCGAGTTCTTCACAGGTCTTTCTGCAGTAATCTGTCTTATCCACGACGTATTGATAATGCTCACATTCTACGCAGTATTCAGAATTCCTATGAATGCAAACTTTATTGCTGCTATGCTTACAATCATCGGTTACTCTATCAACAACACAATCGTTGTATTTGACCGCGTTCGTGAAAATCAGGGCAAAGCAATGAGAGATTTAAAATCATTGGTTAATACAAGTGTAGGTCAGACATTAAAGCGTTCTATATACACAACACTTACAACAATCGTTCCTGTTGTTCTGTTATACGTTTTAGGCGTTGATTCTATCAAAGAATTTGCACTTCCCCTTATGGTAGGTTTACTTGCCGGAACTTACTCCAGTGTGTTCTTAGCAGGTTCTACATGGGCAGGTCTTAAATCTTTAGTTAAAAAGAAAAAATTGGCCAGAAGATAATAAGTATTTAAAGCGGCAGAGTAATCTGCCGCTTTTTATTATGCAAAAAGAGAGTCCGCATTTACTGCAGACTCTCCCATTCTTCATATAAGTTCAATAATTTGTCGTTAAGTTCTTCTATTTTTACTGTAAGCTCAGCACATTTAACATAGTCAGAAGTATTCTCAGGTAACAACAATTCTCCATTAAGATTTTCTATTTTTTCTTCGGTCTGAGCAATTTCTGCTTCTAACCTTTCAATTCTGTTTTTACGCTTGCGTTCATCTGCTGCGTTTTTCTTCTTTAAAAGATAATCCTCTTTTTCACTTGAAACCTTTACTGTTTCTCTCGTTCTTTCAACAGACGCCACATTTGTGCTTTTTTCAAGGTAATATGAATAGTTACCTTCATAGTTTTCAAGTTTCCTGTTATTAAGGCATAGAATCCTGTTTGAAAGCTTATTTATAAAATATCTGTCGTGCGAAATTGCAAATATTGTTCCCTGATACTTTTCTAAAGCATCCTCTAACATTTCACGTGATTTGATATCCAGATGATTTGTCGGCTCGTCCAGAAGAAGAAAATTTGCACGCTTTAACATCAATTTTAAAAGCATCAGTCTTGCACGCTCTCCACCTGACAGCTCTGATATATATTTAAAGGCGTCATCAGCCTTAAATAAAAAACCTGCCAAAGCATTGCGGACATCTGTAATTGTCAGTTCAGGAAATGCATCTGCCACCTCATCAAACAAGGTTTTGCTGTAATCAAGTGTTGACTGTGTCTGGTCAAAATACCCTACATCGACGCTTGAACCAATTTTTATTTCTCCTGTGTCTGGCTTTTCCTTATCAATCAGTATCTTAAAGAGCGTAGTCTTACCGCAACCATTATCACCTAGCAAAAACACACGCTCTCCCCTTCTGATAAGCAGATTGATATTTGAAAACAGATGATTTTCACCAAAAGATTTGGAAAGATTTTTAACATCTACTACCTCATTTGCACCCGTTCTTGTTATCTCAAACCGAGGTTTTATGTTATCAAGCTCTTCTTTAGGGATTACAAGAGTTTCCTTCAGTCGGTCAACGGACTTCTGTTTATGTTCTGCCGTTTTTATATTACGTTCTCTGTTCCAACGTTTTTGTTGCTCAATAATCCCTTCGATACGTTTGATTTCTCTCATGGTGTTTTCGTATCGGCGTTCTATATATTTTTCGTTTTCTTCCTTGAGCTTTAAGTATCTTGTGTAATTTCCGTCAAATGCGGTAAGATGCTGGTATTCAAGTTCAAAGGTTTTATTTGTTACCTTATCTAAAAAGTATCTGTCGTGAGATATAACAATAAATGCACCCTTATAATTTGAAAGGAAGTTTTCAAGCCACTCTACTGACGCAATATCTAAGTGGTTTGTAGGCTCGTCCAAAAGCAACAAATTAGAACCGCTAAGCAGAATTTTACACAGGCACACTCTTGTTTTTTGTCCGCCGCTCAAAAGCGAAAATGGTTTATCCAAGTCATCTTCTGAAAAACCCAGTCCTAAAAGACTCGAACGAACAATATTTTTATAGGTGTATCCGTCTTTTTCCCTGTATTCTTCAGTAAGCTTGTGGAGTTTGTCTGCACTTTCTTCAGCATCGCCAATACCCGCCTCGATATTTCCCGTAAGCTCGAGCATTCTTTCTTCCATTTCCTTAAGATGCGAAAAAACAGTAAGAACTTCCTCATACACCGTCAGGTCAGAATCAAGTCCTACGTGCTGCTCAAGGTAACCAATATTTGTGCTTTTAGGTAAAAACATTTCCCCTCCATCGTGGGTATCGCCCTCTAAAATCATCTTAAAAAGAGTTGTTTTACCACAGCCGTTTGCACCGATAAGACCAATTTTGTCATGTTCTTCTACTGAAAAGGAAACATTTTCAAAAAGGCAACGTTCACCAAAGTATTTATTCACTTTTGACAAACTAAGTAAGCTCATTCTTAAACCTCGACTACTTCTACCCCTGCTACTGCCTCATCAACTAATCTGTCAAAATCAAGTAACCTTTCAGATTTTTTGATATTTTCAAGTTTCGGCTTAGTTAATGGATGTCTTGGAGTAAATATTGTACAACAATCCTCATAAGGTAACGTGGATGTTTCAAAAGTATCAATCTTACGTGCTATTGTTATTATCTCTTCTTTATCCATGCCGATAACAGGTCTGAATACCGGCATTTTTACGATTTCGTTTGTTACATACATAGCCTCTACTGTTTGACTTGCAACCTGACCAATACTCTCACCCGTAACAAGTGCCTTTGCACCATTGTTCTGTGCAACCTTCTCTGCTATCGCCATCATAAATCTTCTCATTATGATAGTTAACTGATCAGAGGGGCATTTTTCTTTTATTGCAAGCTGAATATCTGTAAAAGGCACAATATGAACCTTCATACCACCTGTGTATTTTCCAAGGAGTTTTGCCAAAGTTAAAACCTTATCCTTTGCACGCTGGCTTGTATAAGGGTGCGAGAAAAAGTGAACAGATTCAAGACCAAGTCCACGCTTTGCACACATATAACCTGCAACAGGGCTGTCAATACCACCTGAGAGCAGCAGCATACCCTTGGAATTTGAACCAACAGGCATACCACCAAGACCTTTTTCGCGTTTGCAGTAAACGTAAATGTTTGTTTCTCTTACCTCAGCAGTTACCACTTTTTCAGGATTTTTTACATCTACCTCAATTCCGGGAAAGTTTTCGTATAAGTGTCCGCCCAGTTCCATACAGATTTCAGGAGATGTCATATGATATTTTTTGTCCGCACGCTTTGCTTCTACCTTAAACGTCTTAGCATTCTCTAGTTCTTCACGCAAAGCTTCTACTGCCTGTGTCTTTAACTCTTCAAAATCTTTTGACAAAACATATGCTTTAATAATAGCTACAATACCAAAGACTTTTTTCAGACTCTCTACTGCTTCGTCTATAACCGCAGGATCTGCCATATCAATATAAATTGTAGCCTGAGCACGCCAAACCTCTGCCTTGTTTGGACGAAGAGCTCCTCTGATGTTCTTTATAAGTAAATCCTCAAAGGCATGACGATTTAAGCCCTTTAAGATTATTTCTCCGTATTTAACCAATATAATTTGTTTCATATTTCTTCTCCCTTAGAATGTTTTGCCTGAATTGAGTCTGTATTTTTGCACACGTATACTACTCTTTCGCTATTTTCATAAGCTGGCTCATCTGTAAAATTATCGAGTTTTTCCAAAATCTCGAAACCATTTGTGCAGAGTGCATTTTCTATTTCCGAGTCACTGTATACTCTTTCTGTATGAACCTCATCAAAACGGGAATATAAGTCTCCCTCTTTCACGAAGAAAGTCAGGTAGAAGTCACACAGTTTTTCATCTTCTGAGTAGTTGTTTTCCCATGTGTAAAAAATCCTATCATTGTCAAACGTAAAGATATTATCAGCCAGTATGTTTTTAAATTTATACTCTGTATTTATGTCAAAAATAAGCAATCCGTCTGGCTCTAAATAATTGTTACACAGCCTGAAGGTTTCATAAAGACTTTCATCATCCAAAAGATAATTTATACTATCTAACGAGCAAACTATTGCACCCACAGTGCCGTAAAGTTCAAAGTCCTCCATGGGTTGATTCAAAAAAAGCACATCAGGATTCTTTTCCTGTGCTATCTGAAGCATATCCGCCGACATATCTGCACCAATCATTTCGTAGCCCTTATCCGATAGATATTTGGTAAGCGTTCCTGTCCCGCAGGCAAGGTCCAAGACAATATTATTCTCTACACCATATTTTTTTATTTTACTGTCTATGATTTCTGAAATTTCCTTATAGGGAACATCTTCCATCAATTCATCATAAACTTGCGCAAATTTTGAATATGCGTCCATTTTAGTCACCTTTTTTTACTTCTTCCCAATATTTTTTAATAGCATTCTCATTTTTGTTATCTCCAGGGCTATAGTATTTTCTGCCACGAAGTTTTTCAGGAAGGTAGTCTTGTTTTACATAATTGTTTTTATAATTATGAGGGTATTTATACCCCTGTCCGTGTCCGAGTTTCTCTGCACCGCCGTA
>JAZNWB010000091.1:0-4421 GCA_045593125.1 Congzhengia sp.
TCCGTTTCTTGAGATTTCAACCTCAATTTTATCTCCTACTTTATGCTCATCTCTTAATTCGTTAATTTCATCTATGCTTTTTATATTTTTTCCGTCAAATTTTAAAATAACGTCGCCTGCCTGAAGTCCTCCAAGCTGTGCTGCTCCGCCTTCAATCACCGAGGCAACATAAACACCTGTAGGAAGATTGTTGGCTTTGGCAATCTGTTCTGTTACGTCGATTCCTGTAATACCAACTAAGGGGCGACCCTTAACGTATCCGTTTTCAATAATTGATTCAATAACAGGGATTGCCTCGTTTATCGGGATTGCAAAGCCTAATCCCTCAACATCGTAACCTGTTGATTTTGCTGTATTTATACCGATTACCTGACCGTATATGTTAATTAATGCACCGCCTGAGTTGCCTGGGTTTATAGCTGCGTCGGTCTGGAGCATTGTCATCTGTCTGTCTTCTATAACCATTGTTCTGTTGATTGCGCTGATATAGCCTACTGTTAGGGTGCTCGCTAAGGCCTCTTGCAATGGGTTTCCTATAGCAAGTGCCATATCACCGACACGGAGTACTGATGAATCACCAAGCTCAGCAAAGGGAAGCTCCTGTTCAGTTGAAACCTTTAAAACCGCAAGGTCTGTTCTTACGTCTGTTCCTACAACCTGAGCGTCGAAGGTCTGATTACCTGTTGTTTTTACGGTAATAATCGAGGCGCCGTCTACAACGTGATTATTTGTTACGATATAGCCGTCTTTAGTTAAAATAACACCTGAGCCGCTGCTTGACGCCGCAGAGCTTTGAAAATATGAGCCCTTACTTGCCGACGTTGAAATAATTGATACAACAGCAGGTGAAACCTTGTCGTAAATATCAGGAATAGTCATTTTGCTCACATTTGCAGTTGTTGCAGTATTTTTTACCGAGCTGTCCTGGGGTGCACCCGATATAGAAAGAACGTTTCCCTCAGGTTTAACTGAGTTCCCTGCGCCACCCGAAAGACCCGAAAAAGCCGCTGCGAAAATGCCGAAGCATATAGCAGATGTTACCGCCGCACTGACAATTGCAGCAAAGACAGGCGTTTTAAAAAAGCTTCGCTTTTTAGGCTTTGGAACGTAAATTGCCAAAGCGTTTTTATCGTCTTTTACTGTCCCGTACATCACAGGCTCAAACTCGTCGTCAACCCATTCGTAGCGGTCTTGTTCCTCTGCTTTATTTTCTGTATTTTCTTCGTAAAATGAATTCTGGTTATTTTCAAATATTTCATTATCTGTGTTTTTAAAATCTTTCATTTTTACCTCCACGTTCACTTAAGGTTTATTGTTATACTATTATAATAAACTAATTTTTTTACGTGAGTATGAACAATTTGTTAAAAGTAAAAAAATATGATTTTTTATTTTTTTCGGCAAAGTGCAAAAAGTTTATATAGTAAAAGCCTTATGCCTAGTCCCGACAATGCACCGGAAAAATCAATTGCCACATCCCTGATTTGTCCACCCCGCCCGTCAACAAACAGTTGATGAAATTCGTCACTTATTGCATATATCAGGCAGTACACAGCCGCAATAATAACTGCATATCGAATTCGTATATTGTAGCTTCTTGCAAGCTCAAAAACAGACAACGCTAAAATAAAGTATATACCAAAGTGTGCGGTTTTTCTCACCCAAAAATCCAATTTACTCAGCAATACGTCTTCGTCTACATCCGAAAAGAAGGGAATGCCCTTTATTATATTAACCACAACTGTTGTTACTCTTCCGCTTTTATTACTTGATTCAGTTCTTGTATCACTGGAAAAAGAAAATATCTGAGCCGATATAAAGATTACCAAAATCCAAAGCACAATTTTTTTAAGCATTTTTTTCTCCTTAAGAAAACAGGTTACCGCAAAAAACACGGTAACCTGATATTTTAATAGCTTTGTTTATAATAATATTTTCCACGTTTATAGTATCTTCTTATATTTGCATTTGATGAGCCGTTTACTATAAATCCTAAAATATTTGCATTAGCAAATTCTAAGGTTGTGATAACTTCCTTAACCTTTTTTATATGTGTTTGTTTTTTCTTTACAATCAATATAACACCTGAAACAAACTGTGTTAAATACAATGTTTCAGCAACAACACCAACAGGCGGTGTATCTATAAAGATATAGTCATACCTTTGTGAAAGCTCGTCCAATATAGTTTCAACAGTATCAAGCATCAAAAGTTCCGAAGGATTCGGAGGGATATTTCCCGAAAAAAGGCAGTCAAAATTACAGCCCTTCGGTCTTACTATAGCATCTTCAAGTTTGCAAAAGCCACCTAAAACGTCAGATAACCCTTTTGATTTTCTTCTATCTGTTATGTATCTCTCAACCTTAGGACGACGTAAGTCAGCATCCATAACCAAAACCTTAGCATTGGTTTCTGCAAACACAGATGCTAAGTTAAGGCAGGATGTAGATTTACCTTCACCGGGCTCTGCACTTGTAAACATAATAATTTTAGCTTTATCAGCCTTTTTACTTACCATAGCAAACAGAAGGTTAGACCTTACATTCTTATATGATTCGGATACCTGCATAACCCTTTTATAGCTCTGACTTTTGTCGTTTTTATTTTCTTCTTTAATTAATTTGTTTAAAAACATACCCTATGCCCCTATCAATATATATTATCATCGGAACTATAATATATTTCTGCTCTTGATATATCAATGATTTTATTACCTGTTGAATAGAACGGAATTTCTCCCAATACAGGATAATCAAAACCATCAACTACCTGGTCAGTATTCTTAATCTTGTTGTCAAGAACCTCAAGAAGCAATACAACAACTATACTTAAAATAAGTCCTATTAATGCACCAAGCTGAGTATTTTTTGATTTATTTGGTGAAGAAGGCGAAGTAGGCACTTCAGGCTCGTCGATAGGATTCATACTACCGCCCCCTACAACATCGCCAACCTGCTCTGATGCAAGGTCCATCACGCATTTTGCAATTTTGTACGAATGTTCGGGATTTTTAGAGGTTATCCTTATAACTAAGATTTCAGTTCCATTTTTTGATGTCATAGACAGCATACCATGAATCTGTCTATAGGTATAACCTAAATCGGTTTCTTTTGCAACTTTCTTTAAGAATATATTGCTGGATAAAACCTCTGCATATGTTTTTACAAGGGTTTGTCTTGTAACAATAGTATTTAAGCTGACGTTTGTTTCATCACGCTCAATTACCTCGTTTGTGTTTTCAGAATATAATGTTGCTACAGATGTATACATCGGGGTTATAAAAAATTCAGTATATAAGCCTGAGACTAGCCCACCTATTATTACACCTATTAACAAAACCCACCAGCGACGCACACAGATTTTCAGTGCGTCCATTAAACTAAATTGTTTATTCACGGTCTCTCTCCTTAATCAGCTAAGAATACTTCCTTTACATAAGCACCTGTATATGGCAAATTGATATCCATTAACATATTGTATGTTTCAAATGCCACAAAGAACTCCTGTTTGGGCTGAACTGTTACGCCTGTCTTTTCCCTGATAACATCAGCAAGGATAGTATCAAGATTTGCAGGATTTTCAGAGTTTAATGTTGCCTTTGCAACAAATACAATTTTATTATTTTCTGCATAGCAAAGCGACGGATAGTACATAAATGTTACGGACGCGCCGTATTTGCTCATTGCCAATGCTTCAACTTCTTTTAAGTAACCTGTGAAAACAAATGAAAGCTCATTTGCTACGCTGTAGTAGCTCTCAGCACTGGTTCCGCTCTGTTTTAAGTTATACACGGAAGCGGGAACACCTGTTAAAATCGACTTATAATCGCCGTAGTTCGCAGGATAGCTGTTCATATCCTTGTTTGTTTCGATATTGAATTTTTTATCACCGATAAAACCAACTTCCAAACCAAACTTTCTGTCCATTGAAATAAGAAGTGTTACAATATCACTCATTGTAGCTTTATTCTGAGCGCCAAGCTTATTTCCTGCAGAAATTTTAATGCCGTTCTGGGCAGCATATGATAAGAACATATTTTCAAGTACTGTGTCATTTGCATCAACGCAGTCGCCAAAGTAGCAGTCTTTAACGCCTATTCCAAAGGGATTTGCTCCCCTTCTCATGAAGCCATACATTAATCCTGACAATGCGTCCTGAACAGTTACGGGGGAATCAATTTTTTCTTCTTTGTAATTTTCAAGTCCCCATACCAAATTAGAAAGCGCATACAAATCCTTTGTATACTCATGCTCAAATAAATCGTATGTATCTACAGCAGAATTACCATAATAGATGGTTTTGCCTGTAGCGCCAAGTAACATCGCAGCTCTTGCAAGCTCGCCGTATGTAACAGTTGCATCAGGGTCATACTCTTTATTAAACAAGGCTGTACTGTAATAAACCTGCTCCATAACGTTTGT
>JAZNWB010000092.1:0-12677 GCA_045593125.1 Congzhengia sp.
CTTCTGGCATCTGCAACAAAAGCAATTTTATTAGTGTTGAAGTTTGAACCCTCACACAATGTAATAAAGCTTGAAATAAGCATAGGAGGAATGTTATCTATACAGTAGTACCCTATATCTTCCAAAACGTGTATGGCAGAAGTTTTTCCTGCCCCTGACATACCTGTTATGATTACTGTCTTCATTGTCTTCCCCCTGATAATTTAAGAAAGTCTTGCTTCAATTAATTTTACCAAATAGCTTGCTTTTTGCTTGATTAATTCATATTCTGGTCCTTCAATCATAACACGAACACAGGGTTCTGTGCCTGAAGGACGAATCAGCACTCTTCCGTTTCCTGAAAATTCTGCCTCTACCTCACGGATGGCTTCCATAACTACTTCGTCTTCCGTATATGAGTTTTTCTTGGCATTTGACACCTTCGCATTAATTATTACCTGCGGTAATGGTGTAAATACTGATGATAAATCAGAAAGCTTTTCTCCTGTTTTCTTTAAGATTGAAAGGAGCAGAAGTGCAGAACAAAGTCCGTCACCTGTTGTGTTATAGTCTAAGAATATGATATGACCTGACTGCTCGCCGCCTAAAGTGTAGCCGTGTTTTAGCATTTCTTCTAAAACGTATCTGTCGCCAACCTTAGTCTGTGCAATTTTAATTCCGCGTTCTTTTGCAGCATTAACAAGACCTAAATTTGTCATTACAGTTGTAACCAATGTGTCCTTGGCTAGCTTGCCGTGGTCCTTTAAGTAGCTTGCACAGATTAACATAATCTTGTCGCCATCAATTAATGTACCCTTTTCATCAACAACCAAGAGTCTGTCCGCATCGCCGTCAAAAGTGAGTCCCAAATCTACGTCAATGTTCTTTACATATTCGCAGAATTTATCCGTGTGAGTTGAGCCGCAGTTAGCATTAATATTGATACCATTGGGATGATTGTGAACAACAAAAACCTCTGCTCCCAGTTCTACTAAGGTCTCAACCGAGCTTTTATAGCTTGCACCATTTGCACAGTCAACTGCTATCTTCATCCCTGATAAATTTTCACCTGCAAGCATTGATTTTGCAAATTCTTTATAATCATAAAGTGCTGTTTCGCATTTTGACATTGTTCCCACAGCATCCCCTGTAGGAATTTCAAGTTCAACGTCGTCTAAGATGATATGCTCGATTTCTTCTTCGATTTCGTCACTTAATTTATATCCGTTTCCATTAAAAATCTTAATTCCGTTAAATTCTGCTGAGTTGTGAGAAGCAGAAATTACAACTCCTGCATCTGCCTCATATTTACGTGTTAAGTAGGCAACTGCAGGTGTGGGGATAACGCCAAGTGATATAACACTTGCTCCCATACTGCAAAGTCCTGCTGACAATGCCGCTTCCAACATATCTCCTGAAATTCTTGTGTCTTTGCCTATTAAAATCTTCGGTTTATGTTTTGTTTCCTTTGTTAATACATGTGCTGCTGCTTTACCGATGTTATAGGCAAGCTCGCAGGTCAGTTCGGTGTTTGCTACACCTCTTACACCGTCTGTTCCAAATAGTCTTCCCATAAAGAAGCCTCCCAAAAAATTATTTGGCACAAAGGCATCTTTTAAGTCGTTATATATTGTATCACAAAATCAATAAAATGTTAAGTTTTTTTTGAATTTGAGCATACTATATTTATATTTTTTTACAAGGAGATACAAAAATATGAAAATTTCAGTAGAAAAAGGTCTTGAAAACATCAGTGAATACCTTACCCGAAAAGGTTATGAAATAGTCCCTGAAAACAGCGTTGCAGATGCCTATATCTATGAAAATACTCCCATTTCTTCTATACCGTCTGCCAATTTCTCGCCTGTTTCATCTTTGGCTGAAAATCCTATTCTACTCATTTGTGCCAAAAACCGTTCCTATGATGAAATTGAAATGACTTTAAAGCAAAAAACATACAACAAATTATTTTAATTTTTGCCTTTTGGGTGTTGAAATTCATAATTGTTTGATGTATAATATTTAGTTAGAATAATATAGGAGGGATAATTTTGGCAAAAAGCATATATCTCGACAATAGTGCAACAACACCCCTTAAAAAAGAGGTTTTAGATGAGATGATGCCGTATCTTACTCAAAATTACGGCAATCCGTCTTCCATATATAAAATAGGCCGTGAGGCAAAGGCAGCAATTGAGGCTGCACGTGAAAAAGTAGCTGCAGCAATCAATGCTGACCCAAAAGAAATTTTCTTTACAGGTTGCGGAACCGAAGCCGACAACTGGGCAATTAAGGGCATTGCCCTTGCCAAGGAAAAGAAAGGTAAGCACATTATTACCTCAAAAATTGAGCACCACGCAGTACTGCACACCTTAGAAAGCTTAGAAAAGCAAGGGTATGAGGTTACTTATTTAGATGTTGACGAATACGGAAAAATTTCACTTGATGATTTACGCACATCTATTCGTCCCGATACAATTTTGATTACAATCATGACTGCCAACAACGAAGTGGGAACCATACAGCCTATCGGTGAAATCGGTGCTATCGCAAAGGAACATGGCGTTCTTTTTCACACCGACGCCGTGCAGGCAATTGGTTCTGTAAACATTGACGTTAAGGAAATGAATATTGACCTCTTGTCGCTTTCTGCTCATAAATTCGGTGGACCAAAAGGCGTCGGAGCAATGTTTGCACGCAGAAATGTGCTCCCTGCAGTATTTATGCACGGTGGTGCACAGGAACGAGCTAGACGTGCCGGCACAGAAAATGTAGCCTCAATCGTAGGTCTTGGAAAAGCAATCGAGCTTGCAACTAACAATATAGAAGAAAAGAGTGCTAAAATCCGTGCTATGCGGGACAGATTAATAAAAGAAATTCCCGAAAAAATTCCTTTTGTAAAGTTAAATGGACACCCCGTTGACCGTTTGCCCGGTAATGTGAACTTTTCCTTTAATTTCATTGAGGGCGAAGCGTTACTTTTGATGCTTGATTTAAACGGCATCGCAGCATCCTCAGGTTCTGCATGTACAAGCGGCTCATTAGACCCATCACACGTATTGTTGGCCTTGGGACTTCCCCACGAGATTGCACACGGCTCACTGCGTTTATCTATTGGTGAAATCAATCGTGACGAGGATATAGATTATGTACTGGAGGTACTTCCCGGAATCGTACAACGTCTTCGTGATATGTCACCTCTTTACGAAAAAGTATCAAAGGAGATGAAATAAATGTATTCTGAAAAGGTAATGGACCACTTCGCAAACCCCAGAAACGTAGGTGAACTTGCCGATGCCAACGCAATAGGCGAAGTAGGTAACGCCAAGTGTGGCGATATAATGAAAATCTACATGAAAATAGAAGATAACATCATAAAAGAAGTTACATTCAAAACCTTTGGTTGCGGTGCTGCAGTTGCAACAAGCTCAATGGCTACAGAAATGGTAAAGGGAAAAACCATTGAAGATGCATTAAAGCTTACAAACAAAGCAGTTATGGAAGCATTAGACGGTCTTCCCCCTGCTAAAGTTCATTGCTCAGTTCTGGCAGAAGAAGCAATTAATGCTGCAATTTTTGACTACTACAAGCGTCAGGGCATCGAGCCTCCTGTTGAAGTAAAGTGTGCAGGTTGTTGCTCTGAATGTCACAGACACGACTGATATGAATAAAGTTTTGATTGGTATGAGTGGCGGCGTAGATTCATCTGTTGCCGCCGCTCTTTTAAAAAAACAAGGATATAGCGTCCACGGTGTGACCTTAAGGCTTACCGACGGGGATACCGCATTTATTGATGATGCTAAAAATGTATGCGAAAAAATCGGTATCTACTTTGAGGTTTTGGATTTTCGTGATAAATTCAAAAAGCTTGTAGAAGAGGCTTTTGTAGAAGAATTCAAAGCCGGCAGAACGCCTAACCCCTGTGTAATTTGTAACCGTGAAATTAAATTCGGTGCACTTTTCGATTACGCAATGGAGCAAGGGTTTGATTTCGTTGCAACGGGACATTACGCACGGATTGAGTGTGTTGATGGTGTATATGCTCTGTACAAAGCCGAAAGTCTCGATAAAGACCAGACATATTTTTTATATGCTCTCTCACAGGAAAAGCTTTCAAAAATTTTAATGCCTTTAGGCGGTTTTAATAAGGATTATGTAAGAGAGCTGGCAAAAGAATTTGACCTTCCTGTATGGAGAAAAAAAGACAGTCAGGATATATGTTTTATTCCAGATGGAGATAAAAATGCATATCTTAAGCGGTTTTTAGATGACGCTCCCGGTGACTTTTTAGACACAGAGGGAAATGTAATCGGTCACCACACAGGAATCTTTAATTACACCTATGGTCAAAGAAAGGGCATCGGAGCTTACGGCGAACCCAGGTTTGTACTTTCAATAAATCCTGATAATAACAGTATTGTTCTTGGCAAGAAAGGTCAGGAATTTTCACAACATTTTTACATTGATAATGTTAATTTAATGTCAGATTTAGGAAATCATTTTTCCTGTAACTGCAAGGTAAGATACTCAACTCACGACCTTCCCTGCACTGTCATTGCTGAAGGAAATCTTTACAAGGTTGAGCTTTCATCCCCTGCACGTTCCATTACACCGGGACAAGCTTGTGTTTTTTATGACGGCGACCGGCTCTTAGGCGGCGGAATTATAGTGACGCGTTAATACTTTTTGCAGTGTCGATTTTTGTCATTACCTCATAAGGTGTTGTAATAATAACATGGTCAAAATTATCAGTAATTCGCCATAAAATTATGTATTCATCTAAGTCAAGTGCATCACAAACTATAACTAGTGCACATCTGTTTTTAATGCTGCGGGACAACGCGACACGAATATCGCACTCTAGTGTTTCACTCCCGTGAGAGAGTTCCAGTATAAAAAAAGCACGTAATGGGTAACGGCAATAACGCCTTAATAAAAAATCAGACATGTTATAAAATATGCTCACCAGTGCGTAGCATATCAAAAATAAAAAAATACAATCAAGAAAAACATTTCCACACATAACAAACCTCCGCAATAAAATTCATTACATTTTATGTGTGGTTGAGTTTTTCGTTACAGCAAAGGAGAATATTTATGAATAATTCCAAGTTTTCTGCAAAAGATATTTCTATAGCGGCTCTGCTTACGGCATTAGCGCTTGCAATACCGTTGTTTATGCCTATCAAACTGATTTTAGAACCTATATTTTCAGCTACATTCGCATCACACGTGCCCGGCATACTTTCTATGTTTGTTGGACCTTTTGCAGTAATTGGTACTGCCGTAGGCAGCGCGCTCGGCTTTATACAGCTAGGACCTTGGGTAGCTCTTCGTGCACTTTCCCACATGATTTTTGGTGTTTTTGGCTACAAAATGTTAAAATCTAAGTGGAACGTATTTTTAGTTCTTTTACTTACGGGATTACTCCATGCAGGGGCTGAAATGATTGTAGGACTTATCTCTATTCCTTTTATCGTGACACCTGCAGGCGGTTTACTTAAATACATAATCATTACAATCGGTTTAGGTACATTTATCCACCATTGTATTGATTTTGCAATCTCAATCGTTATATTCTATGCATTAAAATCCGCAAGACTTTTGAAAACAGAAATTAACTATAAAAGTATAAAGGGTTAAAAATGCGTTTTTGCCCTTTAAATAATCGGAGGTATTTATGAGGGCAGAAAAACAAAAAGTAGTATTAATCGGCACAGGTTTTGTAGGTATGAGCTTTGCTTATGCCGCACTTAATCAGAACGTGTGCAACGAGCTTGTTTTAATCGACATAAATAAACAAAAAGCACAAGGGGAAGCCATGGACTTAAACCACGGTCTCCCCTTTTCAAATTCAAATATGAAAATCTATGCAGCAGACTATGACGCATGTCATGACGCCGACATTGTAGTCATCTGTGCAGGCGTTGCTCAAAAACCCGGCGAAACGAGGCCTGAACTTTTAGCCCGAAACACCGCTGTTTTTAAATCCATTGTTGACCCTGTGGTAGCATCGGGCTTTTCGGGAATATTTTTAGTTGCAACAAACCCTGTTGACGTGATGACGCACGTTGTTAAAACTCTTTCAGGTTTTCCTCATGAACGTGTAATTGGCTCAGGAACTACCTTAGATACTGCAAGACTTCGCTTTTCATTGGGTGAGTATTTTGACATTGACCCAAGAAACGTACACGCCTACGTTATAGGTGAACACGGAGATACCGAGTTTGTGCCCTGGTCTCAGGCAATGATTGGTACAAAGCCTGTAGAAAATGTAGTTTCAGAATTTGGAGACAGATTCAAACGTGAAGAAATGGACGCAATATCAGAGCGTGTCAAAAATGCTGCTTACGAAATAATTGAAGCAAAACAGTCCACATACTATGGTATCGGTATGTCATTAACACGAATTGTAAAGGCAATACTAAAAGATGAAAACAGTATTTTAACTCTTTCTTCATATCTAAACGGCCAGTATGGTCAGTATGATGTCTATGCAGGTGTACCTGTTGTTGTGGGACGTGAAGGTGTTGTAGGACATCTTGACTTGCACTTAACACCTGAGGAATCGAAGAAATTTGCAACCTCCTGTGAGACACTGAGACAATTTTATAAAGAAGCTAATCTTTAACAATTCTCCCACAAAATCACATTTGAACAAGAACAACCGCCATGGCTATGCCACGGCGGTTGTTCTTATGTATCTTAGAATAATTCACTTAATGATGTGTCATTATAAATTCTTCTGATTGCTTCTGCAAAGAGTGAAGCAACAGAAATTGTTTTAATCTTGGGGATTTTTCTTTCCTCAGGAATAACAATTGTATCGAGCGTTACAAGCTCCTCAATAGGACAATTCTGAAGTCTTTCCATAGCAGGACCGGAGAGGACTCCATGTGTGCAACAAGCGTAAACCGCCTTTGCACCTCTGTCAGCTAAAGCCTGTGCACCGTTTGTAATTGTTCCTGCTGTATCAATCATATCGTCAAGTAGGATACAGGTTTTACCCTTGATATCACCAATAATGTTCATAACCTCGGACACATTGGGCTTAGGACGGCGCTTATCGATAATTGCAATCGGAACATCGAGTTTAGCTGCAAAGTCTCTTGCACGTGTAACACTGCCCAAGTCAGGAGAAACTACTACAACATCATCTCTTTTGGGGAATTTTTCAAGGTAGTATTCAGCTAAGAGTTTTCCACCCTTTAAGTGGTCAACAGGAATATTAAAGAAGCCCTGAATCTGTGCCGCGTGTAAATCCATCGTCAAAACTCTGTCAGCACCTGCAGTTGTTAGGAGGTCTGCAACAAGTTTTGCTGAAATCGGGTCTCTTGCTTTTGACTTTCTATCCTGTCTTGCATAGCCGAAATATGGCATAACTGCTGTAATTCTTGAAGCTGACGCACGCTTTAAGGCATCTATCATAATAAGCAGCTCCATTAAGTTATTGTTTACAGGATTTGAGGTAGACTGTACTACGAATACATCTGAACCTCTTACCATTTCGTTGATATTGATGGCAATTTCGCCATCTGAGAACATACCAACATTTGAGTCGCCTAACTCCATACCTAAGTTAGCAGCAATTTTAGCAGCAAGCTGAGGGTTTGAGTTACAAGCAAAAATCTTTACGTCTTTTCCGTGGTTTACCATTTTGAAAACTCCCCTTTTTGTCTTTTGTATTTAAATTAAATTATTTCTCTATTTTTTTCGGTCTTTCCCAACCACTCTTGTTTACCTGACGTGCACGAGCAATAGCTAAATTTTCGGCAGGTATATCTTCTGTAATTGTAGATCCCGCAGCAGTGAATGCATTTTCTCCCACTTTAACAGGTGCAACAAGGTTTGTATTACAGCCAATAAAAGCACCATCTTCAATTACTGTTCTGTGCTTGTTTTTGCCGTCGTAGTTTACTACAACAGTACCGCAACCAAAGTTAATTTTCTTGCCAACGTCAGCATCACCCACATAGGTAAGGTGTGAAAGCTTTGTACCATCGCCAATATTTGCATTTTTGATTTCTACAAAGTCGCCAAGCTTTACATTTTCGCCAACCACACACTTAGGTCTTACATAGCAGAAAGGACCAACAGTTGTACCTGAGCCGATTGTACTCTCAGTCAAAACTGAGTGCTTGATATTTACGTTGTCCGCAATTACGCAATCAACAACATCTGAGCAAAAACCAACTACGCAGTTTTTACCAATAACTGTATTGCCACGAATACGCACGTTGGGTTCTATTACTGTTCCTTCTCCGATAACTACACTTTCATCAATGTATGCATTACTCTCATCCTGGAAAATAACGCCAGACGCCTTTAATTTTTTGATTATCTTTTTTCTATTCACTACTAAACACCTCCGTGTTTTAATTATTTACTGATTTATCGATTCTTATGTCAGAACCAATAAATTTCAAAACCTGATAGTGACCAAAAAGTCTTGATACTACACGCTCTGAATATTTCTTTTCAAGCTCTGCCATAGAAAGATTTGTGTTTATAACAGTTTTTTTACCTGAAATAAGTCTTGAATTTATAATGTCAAAAAGTGCCGCTGTCGTGTACTGAGTCGCAAACTCACTACCTAAGTCGTCTAAAATCAAAAGGTCGCAGGAATAGAGTTTTTCCACCTTAAAACGAAGCTTTTCCTCGTTATCTGCCTTTTTGAATTTAAGCTCCTCTAACATTGAAAATGTTTTATATGCCGTTTCGTAGATTACTGAGCAATTTGTTTCAATTAACTCCTTTGCAATACAGGTAGACAAAAATGTTTTGCCTATTCCGGGTTCTCCCCAGAACAGAAGATTTTTGTCTGTTTTATCAAAGTTCTTTACGAAATCCTTGCATATATCTAAAATTCTTTGCATGTGCTCTTTAGGAGATACACCGTAGTACTCATCAACTTCTTCTGAATAAAGTGACAAATCAAAGGTGTCAAAGGACTGATGTGTAAGAAGTGCCGACAAATTTGAAAGCTCGTATGCTTTTTCTGTCAAAAGCTTTTTATAGCACTCACAACTTTTTCCATCGACTGTTCCGTGATCTGAACAAATATTGCAATGAAACCTCTCTGAAAGCTCATCCTCACTATATCCGTTTTCTGTAAGGATGGACTTTTTTAATTCCAACAGTTCCATCTGACGTAGACGGAGTTTTGACACTTCCTCTTTTACATCTGCACTGCTAAGAGCTATTTTGTATAGTTTTAACCCTAAGGATTTTATTTCATAGTCGATATCCGCAAGTCTCGGAACACGTGCAAAAACAGCTTGTTTCCTGCGTTCCAAGTCACGCATATTCTCTTCTCGTCTTTGCTCATAAACACGATCTATTTCTCTGTAGAATTCTGCATCATAAGCCATTTTTTACACCGCCTTCACCGGTTACTTTCATAAACGCCTTTTTCTCAAGCTCTGAAAAATCATATCTTGACTTTTTGGAAGTTTCCTTCTTTACAGGAGCAGTATTTGACTTTTCGTTCATCCTCGCTTCAATTACTTTGTTCATATAATTGAACGAAAGCTTTCCTGTATTATTTATTGTAATTTCATAGGCTTCTTTAACTGCTTCAGGAGTCGCTTTTAATTCCTGTTGCCATCTGCCTATAAACTCCATTTCTTTTGTCGTTAGTTTGCGTTCAATAGCACCCACAATACGCTTGACTGTGCCCGCATATGACAAAAACTCCTCACGTTTTTTAATGTGGCGTTTTGCTTTTGCAACAGTATCAACGCCTGATTCTGACCATTTCTGTGCTTCTTTTTCAAGTTTTCGCATAGTGGTTACGCCGCGTGACGCGAAATATTCAATCATAACCACAATAACCTCAGGTGGAAGTCTGTAATAATCGTGCATTGAATACAAGACCTCAATATCCGCAGAGCTTAAATTTTTCCCCAAAATTGTACTTACAATCTTATACATCTGAGATAATTTTCCGTCTGCTGCAATACGTTTGCTTATTTCTCCTGTTTTGTACTGAGGTTTAAAATCAGAAAGATTTACTTTAGACTTTACATCAAAGCAAAGCTCAACATCAAATTCTGCATCTTCAATACTTAAAAAGTTATGTATCTTAACAAGCCCCTGGGATGAGCAATACAAAAAGGCATTTACTACATCAATAATATTTATGTGAAGAGCATCTGCAATAAAACCATTTGTTATATCTGTTTTTCCCTTATAAAACTGAGAAAGGGCAAACATATAAACACTAAGGTAAACTGACTTACCCGACTGTATTAACTTGTCGCACGCTGCCTCCGGC
Organism: Congzhengia sp.; assembly: GCA_045593125.1. Taxonomy (GTDB): domain Bacteria; phylum Bacillota; class Clostridia; order UBA1381; family UBA9506; genus Congzhengia. The sequence goes on from JAZNWB010000092.1 coordinate 10,256, forward strand.
ACACGGATATAATCATTATCCGGCCCCAAAGATATGGGATTTATAATCATTTTACCTCACCTTACACAATAATACCATTCTATTGTACCACATTGTAATCATTTTGTAAACCAAAAATTCGTCAAATTTCTCACGTTTTTAGGCAGAAAAAAGTACCACGTCAGCGTTAAAGCAGTAACGTGGCACTTTAAAAATTTCATTAAATTATTTACGAAGACCGAGTTTTTCGATAATCGCACGGTATCTTTCGATGTCAACCTTCATAAGGTACTTCAAAAGACCACGGCGCTGACCTACCATCTTTAAAAGACCGCGTCTTGAGTGGTGGTCCTGCTTGAACATCTTTAAGTGTTCGTTTAAGTGGTTGATTCTTTCTGTAAGTACTGCAATCTGTACTTCAGGTGAACCTGTGTCGCCTTCGTGAATAGCGTATTTCGCAATAATTTCCTGCTTTAATTCTTTACGCATTTTTTGTTTCCTCCTCTAAAAATATTATTTGCCGTATGCCGAGAGTAAGGTCGTTGTCGAGGTGACACCAAACCCCCAGTATCGGTAACAGAAGATATTTTAACACAATTTTTCCTGTTTGTAAAGCTTTTTTTAAAAGTTTTTTATATTTTTTCCATAATTAAAAAACCGGGAAATTCCCGGTTTTTAATTATTTAACCTTAAGCTTTGAGATTACGTTTTCTTTAACATTAATTTCCATTGATGCCTTTGCTTCATCAAGGTATCCTTCATACATGTCATACATAACGATTGATTTTGCATTCTCTTCTATTGTAGCGTAGTCTGCATGTGTAGGAGTTAAATCACATCTTTTGATGATATGCCAGCCGTATGATGACTCAACAAGCTCAGGATTTACTTCGTTAGATTTTACTGCAAATGTACCCTTTGTGAATTCAGAAACCATAGCAGAAGATCCGTCAAGCAAGTAACCTGATTTATCAATTACATAACCATCAGGTGTTGATTCCATACCGGGGTCTTCTCCGTATTCTTTTATTAACGCATCAAAGTCCTCACCTGCAACTGCTTTAGCAAGAATCTCTTCTGCTTTTTTCTTAGCCTCTTCCGCATAACCCTCTGCATCAGGAACAGAACCGTCTTCATTCTGCTCTGCAGGCTTGTTCTGAATTAAAATGTGCTTAACACGAGCGTATGATTTTTCGATTTCTGCTACAACCTTATCCTCAGCAGGTGTAAACGCTTCTGCGTTCTGTGTTGTTACAAAATTGTAATACGCATTGGAAAGATATATTTTTTCCATTATGTCTGCGATTAAGTACTTATCTGCACCTGTTGCTTTCTTTGTTTCTTTAAGCATTTCTACCGTTTCTGCATCTGTTGCTGAAATAACAGAGCGAGCAGCTGATCTCTCTTCATCAGAAAGTGCAACCTTTTCTTCTGCAGCTTTTACCACTGCAATTTCTGTACGGATAATATCCTCTAAAGCTTTTTCTTTTATTGCATCAACTGCGGGTTTTCCATCAACCTCACCATTCTTTAAGAAGTCCTTTAATGCTTCCTCGTCTGCTATGCCCTGCTCTGCTGCAATTGTCTGTTTTGCCATTTCAACATAATACTTAAATTCTGCCTCTGTAATTTCGTTGCCAGCTACTGTAATAACTGTACGTGAAACACTAAGACCGTTGATACTTGCCAAAAAACTCAGAGCAACACAAATTATTACGATAGCAGCAATCCATTTAATTGCTGATTTGAATCCTTTCAACAAAAACACTCCTTCTCATATTGTAATCGTATATATTATACACTAAAAATTTTGGGTATGCAATAGTTTCTTGTACTCTTGCAACAATTTTTTAACAGTTTCAAGCATCTCCTCTCCCCCTGTGGGTTTTGGCTTTAAAACCATATGGGGTTTTATACCTGCTGAAATAAAAAATCTTTCCTTAAAAATACCTACAAGCCCTGATACTGCACGCACATCCATTTCACCTTTGAAATAACACACGATATTTCCCTCTTTTAGTGTTACTTCTGAAATGTTAGTATCCTTCGCAAGATATTTAATTTCTGCAATTTTAATAAGACTTTCAACAGCTTTCGGCATATCACCGAAACGGTCACAGATTTCTCCCTCTACCTCTAATTTGTCCTCTTCATTTTCAACAGACGCTATCTTTTTATAAATATCAAGTCTTGTTGAGTGGTTTTTAATGTAGTTAGGCGGAATGTATGCCTCAATATTAATATCAATATTTGGTTGCCAACTTTCCGCTGGCACTTCTCCTGTCAATTCACTGACGCTTTGTGCTAAAAGTTCACAGTACATATCATAACCAACAGTATCGATATGACCGTGTTGCTCGGCACCCAAGATGTTGCCTGCACCTCTGATTTCCAAATCTCTCATTGCAATCTTAAAGCCTGAGCCGAATTCTGTAAACTCTTT
>JAZNWB010000093.1:0-7395 GCA_045593125.1 Congzhengia sp.
CGTCATTTTCATATTTTTCCGTAGCAACTCTCCACACATCTGCCTGGTCATAGAACTGCCCCGCATCCTCTAAATGGTACCTTTGATAAACCTGTGTCTGGAGTTTGAATAACCCTTCCGGTGTGGTTATATGTGAAGCCAGATTTTCAGGGAATGCTTCATCTGTAAACAGTTTGGGATAAATCTTTTTATATGTGTTTACAACGGGGTCTGTGTCGTCTATAATATAGAATTTGATATTTCCAGTATATGCATCAACTACTGCCTTTACTGAGTTTTTAATATAGTTTACTCCATTAAAGTTTTGTGCAAAAGGATACTTGTCAGAGTATGTGTATGCATCAATTATCCATTTGATTTCACCATTGTCGTCAACCACTATCTGTGGGTCTTCTTCGTACATTAAAAATGGCGCAACCATACGCACTCTGTCCATTACATTTCTGTTGATTAGGATTTTGCTTTCTGAATCAACGTTACCCGAGAAGAACATCTTATAGTCCTTATAATAGAGTGAAAACATTAACTTCTTGAAAAAGCTCAGTTTAACACCCGAATCACCTGTATAGGTATATTCAACATCAGTATAACCTTCAGAATAATCAAGTTCCAAATTATCAGAGCCTACGATTACATAGTCGTTTGTGCTCTCACCATAATAAATTCTCGGCTGTGTCAGTTCAGGCATACCATTTGTAGAAACCACAGGAATATCCTTCATACAAAAGTACGGCTGACCATCTTCTGTAACCCTGTCAATAGGACTTGCAACCACGCCAAAGCCGTGTGTGTAACGGAACTTTTCATTTGTATATGAGCGGGCAGTTTCCTCAAGATTATCTTTATTCAACTCACGGGCTGACATAAACGCACCAGTAAGCTCTCCGTCAATTTCATAAGGAACTACGTCAATATCATTGAATGTATAGTACTTTCTCAAATACTGCAACTGATTGTATGCAGTAAGTGACGCAGAAAAGTCAATAATTCTTGTGTTGGTAAGCTCTGCACTGTTTTGAGCAATTGCATCTGCCGTTAATTCCTGCGAAAAATCAAACTGCACCTCATTGATATTTTCAAGACCAAAACCTGCTTTTGTAGCATTCATATTATGCTCAATGTAAGGAGTCTGATAGTTTCTCTCGTCAGGTGCAACCACTAACTGCTGAGTTATAAATGCTACAACAGCTACTACAATGTAGATTGCAGGCACAGCCAAAACTGCAACAAGTGTAAGCTTGAATTTTTTACGCCATATAAAAATTACTGCAAAAACAACCGCCAGAAGCAGAACATACGGTGCAAATTTATAGTAATTTAGCCATATATTTGCTTCAATGAAGCCTGCACCCGCAAGACCATCCTTACCGAAGGTTCCGTACATAAGTCCCTCTGCTGTAAGTCTGTAAGAGAAAATCATCATAATATAGTAAATCAAAATATTTACTAAGATATGAGTAAGAGCTCCCTTTTCCTGAGTTATCATTTCTTTTATTTTTTTTGTTCCGGATACATAAAAAGAAACATAGTAAATTATTGCCACCGCTATGGTCTGGAATAAAAATACGTCCTTTAATCCGTGGACAACAGTAGATAAAAATGGTCTTACAAAAATGTAATAACTTATATCCTTTGAAAACAGGGGGTCTGTCACACCAAATTCTGTTGCATTCATAGCAGTCAAAAGCTCTAAATATGAGCTTTGTCCCATTATTCCACCAAAAAGTGCAGATACAATGAAAGCTGATACAATATAAGGATATTTCTTTTTAAACAGTCTGTTTTCAAGGTGTTTTGCGAGTGCTATTCGTCTGACTAAAAACAGGTTGATTAAAGCCAGTACGAACACCACAACAAACCCTGAAGACGAAACCGCAAGCTTTGTAAAGAGGCTCTTCCAGAAAACCGTGTCATATCCTGCACCGATTTCTTTGATTTGCCAGATGTCCATTATGAAATTAAGTGCCGCACCAAGTAAGGCAAGCAACACTATTAAGCCTATAACAATACCTAACAGAATCTTTTTACCGCCTGTTAAGTTGTTTTTTTGTTTTCTGAATTTTTCGGCAAAATCTTCTTTATTAAATCCACCAAAGCCCTGTCCTTTTTCGCCATTATCAAATCCGCCAAAGCCACCGAAATTTGTGAATTGTCCGTTCATAGCCGCCTCCTATTCTTCAGGGAATAACGCTCCTGCAAACTCCTGAGGGTCAAACTTTTGCAGGTCATCAATTCCTTCGCCTACACCGATAAACTTTACACCGATATTTTGTTCACGACAAAGGGCAATTATTACACCGCCTTTTGCTGTGCCATCAAGCTTTGTAAGTACTACACCTGTAATAGAAGCTGCATTCTTAAACTCACGTGCCTGAATTAACGCATTTTGTCCTGTTGATGCGTCTAAAACCAAAAGCACCTCACTGGCCGCTTTTCCTGTTTCACGCTCAATTACACGGGCAGTTTTTGCAAGCTCGTCCATCAAATTTTTCTTGTTGTGGAGTCTTCCTGCAGTATCGCATATTACAATGTCCGTGCCACGTGCTTTTGCAGCGGCAATTGCATCAAACACTACTGCTGACGGGTCTGAACCTTCCTGGTGTTTGACAATTTCTACACCTGCACGCTGTGCCCAAATCTCTAGTTGGTCAATAGCTGCAGCACGAAAAGTGTCTGCTGCCGCTAAAAGTACCTTTTTGCCCTGTGACTTATAGTAGTTTGCGATTTTTCCTATTGATGTTGTTTTGCCAACACCATTCACGCCAATAACCATAATTACAGCAGGGCTACCATCTATATTACATTCTGTATTTTGCTCACTCAGGATTTTTCCGATTATATCCTTTAATTCCGCCTTTAACATTCCAGGCTCTGTTATGTGCTTTTCACGGGCTACGCGACGCAACTCATTAATTATATAAACAGATGTATCGACGCCGATATCCGCAGTAATCAGGACTTCTTCAAGTTCTTCAAAAAGCTCCTCGTCTACTGATTTAAAAGCAAAAAAGACATCATCAATTCTGCCGAAAACTGCTGTTCTTGTTTTTTCCAAGCCTTCCTTCAGCTTTGCAAAAAAGCTTTTCTTGGGCTTCTCAGCAGGAATTTCGATATCCTCTGTTATTTCATTTTCTTGCGTTGGCACTAAAATTTCTTCTGCCTCTTCTTTTTTGCCTCTGCCAAACCATTTCATTGCTTTTCCTCCTATGCCCAGAAACCATGCTCGAGCTCGTGTCTTTTTTCTCTTGTCATCAATGACATAACAGCGTCACGTGCTGCTTTTCCCTCGAAAACAATCTTATACGCTTCTTCAACAATAGGCATTTCCACCTTATATTTTTTGGACAATGTATATGCTTCCTTTGTAGCATATACGCCCTCAACTACCATATTTACTTCTTTCATGGCTTCATCTGCGGTTTTTCCCTGACCGATTAAAATACCTGCTCTGCGGTTTCTTGAGTGCATACTTGTACAGGTAACAATTAAATCACCCATACCCGACAATCCGCTAAAAGTTTCAACACGCGCACCCATTGCAGTACCTAACCGTGCAATTTCCGACATTCCACGTGTCATCAAAGCCGCCTTTGAGTTATCACCTAATCCAAGTCCGTCGCTAATACCTGCACAAAGAGCAATAACATTCTTTAGTGCACCGCCTATTTCTACACCCAGTATATCTTCATTTGTATAAATTCTTAATGTATCTGTCATGAAAAGCTCCTGTATCATTTCAGAAACTTTTAAATCCTCACATGCAGAAACCAAAGACGTAGGAATATTTTTTGCCACCTCTTCTGCGTGAGAAGGACCAGACAAAGCTGCCACAGTACATTGGGGAATTTTATCCTTTATTGTGTCTGTGAGTGTCATCTGAGTTTCTCCGTCAAAACCCTTTGACGCACAAACTACGACTGCACCAGGCTTTACGAACTTACTCATATTTTCTGCAGTTTTACCTATAACGGCAGAGGGTGTAACCATAACGATTACGTCCTTATCCTTTGCTGCAATCTCTAAATCATTAGTATATGTTACGTTTTCTGGCATCACAAAATCAGGAAGATTCGGAGCAGTTCTTGTCTTTGCAAGATTTTCGCTTTCTTCCTTAAAATATGACCACAGTACAACGTCATTGCCTTTATTCGCTAAAATCGCACACAGAGCACAACCCCATGTACCTGAACCTACAACGGATATATTCATAAATTCCACCGCCTGTCTATTTCTTTTCGCCGATTTTATTTTCTGTTCCCGACATTAGTTTTTTGATATTGCTCTTATGACGCCACGCACCAAGAACACCTAAAAATACCGCAGGGACTATTATCAGAGTTTCATAGGAATATGGCACATCCATATATTTTGCAATACAAAAAAGTGGAAAAATTACACATCCTATCAAGGAACCAAGGGAAACAAATCGAGTAAGTACGATACATAATACCCCTGTTCCTAAAACCATAATGCCCAATCTCCAGTCAAGGGCAAAAATAATAGCAACTGATGTTACAATACCCTTTCCGCCACGAAAACCGAAATACAAGGGAAAATCATGACCGATAACTACAAAAATTACAGCTAGATATTTAAGTATCAAAGTATCAGGAGATAAAATTCCTAACCATTTGCCGATTAACGATGCTATACCTACTGCAACAAAGGCTTTCACCGCATCACCAATTACTACTAACGCCGCTGCCGCTTTTCCCATTACGCGAAGCACGTTTGTTGCTCCTGCATTGCCGCTGCCGTGGGTACGGATGTCGTTTTTCTTTGCCTTTGAAAGTATGATTGACGTATTGATACTACCTAATAAATATGCAGAAATTATCGTTAAAATACACGCTAATAACATAATGACCTCCCGCTATTCCTTGCTGCCTTTATCTTCTCTTTCACGTACAATAAATCTTATGGGTGTACCTGTTAATCCAAATACCGCTCTTATCTGATTTTCCAGATATCTCAAATATGAAAAATGCATAAGCTCTTTGTTATTTACAAAAACAACAAAAGTAGGCGGACAAGTTGACGCCTGCGTCATATAGAAAATCTTAAGCCTTTTACCCTTATCAGAAGGCGGCTGAACCTTCATTGTAGCCTCAGAGAGTACATCATTTAGCATACCTGTCTTGATTCTCATAGTGTGCTGTAAATGTACGTAGTCAATAAGCTCAAAGAGTTTTTCAATTCTCTGACCTGTAAGAGCTGAAATATAAACCTGAGGAGCATAGAGCATAAAACCAAGCTCCTGATTTACCTTGTCGGTAAAATTTTTCATTGTGTGGGTGTCTTTTTCGATTAAGTCCCACTTATTTATTGCAATAATTGAAGCCTTACCCTTTTCGTGAGCATAGCCTGCAATTTTTGAATCCTGTTCAGAAATGCCTTCTTTAGCATCAACTACAATAATGCACACATCACAGTTATCAACCGCAGAAAGCGAACGAAGTACGCTATATCGCTCGATGCCCTCGTCAACCTTGCCGCGTTTACGCATACCTGCAGTATCTACTAAAATGTATTCTTTACCATCTTTTGTAAAGCTTGTATCTATTGCATCACGGGTTGTGCCCGCAATGTTACTTACAATTACTCTGTCTTCGCCTAAAATTTTATTTACAAGTGAAGATTTACCCGCATTGGGCTTTCCTACAATTGCAACACGAAGTGCCGTTGATTCTTCTTCGTTTTCTTCAAAAAGCTCAGCAGGGATACGTGAAAAAATTTCGTCCAGCAAATCTCCCACGCCAAGTCCATGTGTTGAAGAAATTGCAACAGGGTCACCAAGACCTAAATTATAAAATTCATAAAAGTCCATTGGAGGCTCGCCGCCGTGGTCAACCTTGTTTACGGCTAGTACTATTGGTTTTCCCGACTTCTGAAGCATTGCCGCAACGTCTTTGTCCGCAGCAGTAAGTCCGTCGTGAACACAAGTCATCAAAACAATACAATCTGCACGCTCAATGGCGATTTCCGCCTGAAGACGCATACTCTTTAAAATGGTATCGTCAGATTTCGGTTCGATACCGCCCGTGTCAATAAGAGTGAACTTTCTGTTAAGCCACTCTGCCTCTGCATAAATTCTGTCACGTGTTACACCCGGGGTGTCATCCACAATAGAAATTCTGCTTCCCGCTATTTTATTAAAAAGTGTAGATTTGCCAACGTTGGGTCTTCCAACGATAGCAACCGTTGCTTTTCTCATATTAATTTCCATAGCCTTTCTGCCCATACATAATAAACGAAAAATACATATACACCTTCTATGGGCAGATAAGGCGTATAATGGAAATTATGCACATCGCCGTTTCGCATTCGCGTGCGATGCGAAAATTTCGGCGGTGCAATAAATTCCGCCGGAGGCAAAACGTGAGTTTCACGTTTTCCTCTTTCTTAATATCCTAAAAGTGCTGCCAAAAAACATCCTCCGTCATTTTTTACAGGCACTATTTCCATACCTAGTTTTTTCTGTGCATCAATAAGTGTCACGTCATCTAAAAAAATTTCTTCATCTGCTTTGAGCATTGATTCTGTTATCAACAGCTTGTCCGCAGTCATTCCCTCAATTTCACGGAACAAATCAGATGCTCCTAAAAGCCCTGATACGCTGACACGGCCGCCAAAGAGTTCATTTTTTACACAGACTACTTCTATATCATTTATATTATAACGCATTTTGGCACAACTTACCAGCTTTTTTATAAAATTATAGGAAATTTCTCCCGTAGCTACTATGATTTTTTCATTTTTTACTTTTTCCATGCCTGATTGAAGGGCAATATTGAATTCTGCTTCAAAGGAAGCAAGCATTCCTACGCCGTTTTCTATCTGGGGAAAATCCTCGTAGTTTTCCTCATCAGGAATAGCTATGCCACCATTTACATAAAACTCATCAGATGCATAAACAAAGCGTGTGCCACGCTCTTTGAAGAGTTTTTTCTGCCAGCCTTCAATTTGCTTTACTACCTTTATGCAATCCTCTTTTTCAAAAGGCATCAGGGGGTATAAACCCTCACGGCAACGAGTCAATCCTACAGGTACAACAGACATACTGCGGGCAACAGGCAAAAATTCTGACAAATCTTTAATTGTGCGGTCAAGCTCTTCGCCATCATTAATACCCTTACACAGTACAACCTGCATATTCATTTCTATTCCGTTATCATAAAGCTTTTTGATATGTTCTAAGATTTTACCTGCATTTTTGTTGTTGAGCATAGTTTTTCTCAACTCAGGGTTTGTTGAATGAACGGAAATATTCACAGGAGAAATTCTGTACTCTATGAGTCTGTCAATATCTGCATCATTCATATTTGTTAAGGTTACGTAATTTCCGTACAAAAAGGAAAGTCGTGCATCGTCATCCTTGAAATATAAGGTATCACG
>JAZNWB010000094.1:0-4380 GCA_045593125.1 Congzhengia sp.
TTTGAAAACGGTCATGAGATTTTAGCCCATATTTCAGGCAAACTCAGAACCAACTATATAAGAATTTTACCCGGTGATAAAGTTACGGTCGAAATGTCGCCCTATGATTTAACAAAAGGGCGTATAACATGGAGAGCTAAATAATAAGCGAAGAACAAATCGCGAAAGCGAAAATCCCATGAAGGAGGTATTTACAATGAAAGTAAGACCCAGTGTAAAGCCGATGTGTGAAAAATGTAAAATAATTAAGCGTAAGGGTAAAGTAATGGTTATCTGTGAAAACCCTAAGCACAAGCAGAAACAGGGCTGATTTATAGCAAATGTTAAAATTTTCGGGAAGCGGCTACACGCGTAATACGCGTGATTTTCCCGAAGTAGCTATAGATGAAAAACACTTTTAAAACAGGAGGTGCACAATCGCATGGCAAGAATTTCAGGCGTAGACTTACCCAGAGAAAAAAGAGTTGAAGTAGGCTTGACATACGTTTATGGTATCGGTCTTCCCAGCTCACAGAAAATTCTCGCTGAAGCAGGTATCAATCCCGACACAAGAGTTAAGGACTTAACAGAGGACGAAGTATCAAAGCTCAGAGAGATCATCGACAAAGATTACATTGTTGAAGGCGATTTAAGAAGAAATGTTGCTTTAGACATCAAAAGACTTATGGAAATCGGCTGTTACAGAGGCGTAAGACATAGAAAAGGTCTTCCTGTAAGAGGTCAGAGAACAAAGACAAATGCGAGAACAAGAAAAGGTCCCGCAAGAACAATCGCTAACAAGAAGAAATAATAAAGGCTAAATAAGCCGAAAGACTAAATTCTTCGAAAGGAGGACTATCTAAAATGGCAAAGGTTGCTAAAAGAAGTACCCGTAGAAAAGTTAAAAAGAATATTGAACGCGGTGCGGTGCATATTCGTTCAACATTTAACAATACAATTGTTACAATCACAGACGTAGCAGGTAATGCAATCAGCTGGGCAAGTGCAGGTGGCTTAGGCTTCAGAGGCTCAAGAAAGAGCACACCTTTTGCAGCTCAGATGGCTGCTGAAACAGCTGCTAATGCTGCTAAAGAACACGGTCTTAAAACAGTTGAGGTTTTTGTAAAAGGCCCCGGTGCTGGTCGTGAAGCTGCTATCAGAGCTTTACAGGCTGCAGGTCTTGAAGTTACAATGATCAAAGATGTAACTCCTATTCCTCACAATGGTTGCAGACCCCCCAAAAGAAGAAGAGTTTGATTTGTGGCGGATACCCCGCACGATTCAAAATTTGTTACAAAACACACGGATACCGATATATTCGGTAAATTTATAAGGAGGTGTACGTTTAGATGGCACGTTATACAGGCGCAGTATGTAGATTTTGCCGTAGAGAAGGCATGAAGCTCTTCTTAAAAGGCGAAAGATGTTATACAGATAAGTGTGCAATAACCCGCAGAAAGAGTGCTCCGGGTATGCACGGTCAGAGCAGAAGAAAGCTGTCTGAATATGGTTTACAGTTAAGAGAAAAGCAGAAGGCAAAGAGATATTACGGCGTATTGGAATCTCAGTTTGCAAAGTACTTTGAAATGGCTGAAAAGAAGCAGGGTATTACCGGTGAAAACTTACTCCAGATTATCGAGTCAAGACTTGACAACGTAATCTATAGAGCAGGTTTCGCTACATCAAGACCCGAAGCAAGAATTCTTGTAACACACGGTCATTTCCAGATTAACGGCAAGAGAGTAGACATTCCGTCTTATTTGGTTAAACCCGGCGAAGTTATCACATTACAGGAAAAGAGCCGTTCTTCAGAGAAGTTCAAGGCTGTTGCTGAAATCACAGCAAGCAGAACAGTTCCTGCTTGGTTAGATGTAAACAAAGATGCTTACGAATGTAAGGTTGTTTCACTTGCTAAGCGTGAAGATATCGATCTTGAAATCGAAGAACATCTCATCGTCGAGTTGTATTCAAAATAATATCTGTATTGTTTTGGATATTACTTGCAATTACCCTTGGCTTTGTGTGTTTACACACATAGTATGCGAATAATAATGAGGGAGGGTTAACTTTATGTTAGAAATAGAAAAGCCAAACGTTGAGTGCGTAGAATTAAGCAGTGACGGTAAATACGGCAAATTCGTTGCAGAGCCCTTAGAGCGTGGCTACGGCACAACACTTGGTAACTCTTTAAGAAGAATGTTGCTTTCATCGCTTCCCGGTGCTGCAGCTGTTTCTGTAAAGATTGATGGTGTTTTACATGAGTTCTCAACAATTCCCGGTGTAAAGGAAGATGTTACAGAAATCATATTAAACATCAAGCAGATTGCAGTTAAGCTTCATTGTGACACACCTAAAGTGGTTTACATCGAAGCTGAAGGTGAAGGTGTTATCAAAGCAGGCGACATCAAGCTTGATTCAGATATTGAAATCTGCAACCCTGACTTAAAGATTGCAACTTTAAACAAAGATGCAAAGCTTTATATGGAAATCACATTTGCTAAAGGCAGAGGTTACGTTTCAGCTGAAAGAAACAAGCAGTTAAATCAGAATATCATCGGTGTTATCCCCGTTGACTCTATTTACACACCTGTTCACAGAGTTAACTACTCTGTAGAAAACACCAGAGTTGGTCAGATTACTGACTACGACAAGCTTACATTAGAAGTTTGGACAGACGGCTCAATTGATCCATCTGAGGCAGTAAGCTTGGCAGCAAAAATCATAAACGAACATTTAATGCAGTTTATTGATTTATCAGAAGAAGCAAAGAATGCTGACATTTTAATTGAAAAAGAAATTGGTCAGAAAGAAAAAGTGCTCGAGATGACAATCGAAGAGTTAGACTTATCAGTTCGTTCTTACAACTGCTTGAAGCGTGCAGGTATCAACACAGTTGAAGACCTCACAAACAGAACAGAAGACGATATGGTTAAGGTTCGTAACTTAGGTCGTAAGTCATTGGATGAAGTTATTGGAAAACTTCACGCACTCGGTCAGTCTTTTGCTAAGCGCGAAGACTAAAATTACTAAAAATTAGGGAGGTTTTAATATGCCGGGAACAAGAAAATTAGGTCGTCCTACAGACCAGCGTATCGCTATGCTCAGAGGCCTTACAACAGCGCTTTTGGCTAACGGCAAGCTCGTTACAACAGAAGCTAAGGCTAAAGAAGTAAGATGCATCGCTGACAAGATGATCACACTTGGCAAAAAGAACACCTTACATTCAAGAAGACAGGCATTGTCTTACATTACGGATAAAGAGGTTGTTTACAAATTATTTGAAGAAATCGCTCCTAAATATGCAGATCGTAACGGTGGCTACACAAGAGTATTAAAGATGGGCCCCAGACGCGGTGATGCTGCAGAAATGGCACTTATCGAGTTGGTTTAATCAAATAACATTTAGTGTATTTTAAAAAATCACATAAACAAAAAGGCTTTGAAGGATATCCTTCAAAGCCTTTTTGTTTATTGCTTAGGTAGTCCCCACTTCTTTTTAAAATCCAGCGGGGAAATTCCATATATCTTTTTAAACGCTTTATAAAAATAGCTTACACTCTGAAAACCGCTGCTGAAGCAGATGTCTAAAACAGGCGTATTTGTACGCAAAAGTAAACTGACTGCGTAATTTACTCTTAATTCGTTTATATATTCAGTAGATGATATTCCCATATATTTTTTGAAATTTCGTGCCAAATGCTCGCGGCTTTTTCCGGAAAGCTCCACCATTCGGTCGAGTCCTGCATAAAAGTTTTCGTAACGCTCCATTTCGGACAGAAGCTGCGAAAACCATAGGGGCATAGCTTCTTCAACATCGTTTTTCTCGTTGGAAAAATACCTTACAAAGATATCAGCCATTAGAGCGCGCATACGGTGTTTTAAGGCGTTTTTGTCTTTCCAGTTGATAGTGTTAAGCTCTTTAATTTGTGATAAGAGTCTCTTTTTTTCAAATTTACTAAGTACTACCTTTGGCGGCATATCGCAGGAAAGCAAATCCTGAGAGTGAAAGGTATCCGAAAGATAAGTGAATAAAAGCTCCACGGTATTTCTGGAAAATGTCAGGTTAACATAAGCCACATTGCGGCTTTCGGGAGTTTCGTATATGTAAGTATGAGCGTCATCAGGTCGGATAAATACAAGAGTGCCCTCGGGGAGAATATCTGTTTTACCGTTGATGTAGTGTGTGACGGTGCCTGATACTATAAGAAATATCTCATAAAAGCTATGAGAATGGTAAATCGTGGTATCGTTGTCGCCAATAGTTTGTTTAAAGAGACATTCTGCATCTCTGTCCACATGGGCAAAAACAGGCAAACGAATAGCTGAATCCATAATTTTCCTCCTATTTAAAATTGCAAATATCACAATAGTGGAATAATTATATCATAATAAAGGAAGAAA
>JAZNWB010000095.1:0-20669 GCA_045593125.1 Congzhengia sp.
TTTTTATTCCTTACCACATTGGTTAACTCATTCGGTGTTATGGCATCTGCTGCTGTAGGTGCAGTTGGTAAACTCAACGGTTTTGCAATACTTCCGGGCGTTGCCATGAGTACATCTATTTCTGCAATGAGTGCTCAAAACGTCGGTGCAGGAAAATACAAGCGAGCTGCCCATACGATGTTGACAGGTGCTGCAATTGCTTTGGGTATAAGCATTATTATATTTGCTCTTGTGGGACTTTTTCCGCAAAGCTGTATGTATATGTTCGGTGATGACCCCGAGTTTATAAAATGCGGCGTAGACTACATTAAAGCATTTAAATACGATTACCTTATTGCACCGATTTTCTTCTGTATAAACGGTTTGTTTATCGGTTCAGGTCACACTACTTTTTCACTTATAAACGGTATTCTGTCCTCCATTCTTTTCAGAATACCCGCAGCATTCTTATTTGGAATATTGATGAAAATGGGACTAACAGGTGTTGGTCTTGGTGCTCCTGTGGCATCTATCGCGGCACTTATACTTTGTACAATTTTCTATAAAACAGGAAAATGGAAAAAAATTGTTATTCATACATCCGTTAATTAGAATAATTAAATTCGAGGTGTTTAATTATGCATGCTTACGAAATTTTTAAAGATTTAGCAATTATTTTAACCGCCGCAAAGCTTATGGGATTATTGGCTCGTAAATGCAAGGTTCCTCAGGTTGTAGGCGAAATTTTAGCAGGACTTCTTATAGGCCCCAGCGTATTAGGTTTAGTTGAGCAAACCGATTTTTTGTCATACATGGCAGAAATCGGCGTAATTCTTATCATGTTTTCAGCAGGTCTAGAAACAAATCTTCGTGATATGATAAAAACAGGACCTTTCGCCTGTGTAGTTGCAGTTTGCGGCGTATTCTTCCCCCTTTTGTGTGGTACACTTTTGTATATGGCGTTCTATGGCATCGCAGCCATTGGAAGCATACATTTTTACAAAGCAGTTTTTATCGGTGTAATTCTTACAGCAACATCAGTGGGTATTACTGTTAAGGCTTTGTCTGAACTCGGAAAGTTGAAATCCGAATTAGGTACAGCTATTGTAAGTGCTGCAATCATAGATGATATCATCGGTATTATGGTGCTTACAGTGGTAGTCGGTATAGGCGGAAACACATCAGGTGGCACAAATGAAATACTGGCGGTTTTAGTTAAAACCCTTCTCTTCTTTGTTTTTGCTATTGTTGTAGGACTTATATTTTACAGAATTTTTCAGTGGCTTGACCAAGGACGTCACATTCATACCCAGCGTATTCCTATTTTCGGTCTTGCCCTTTGTATGGCACTCGCGTACTGTGCTGAAAAATTTTTCGGCGTTGCCGATGTAACAGGAGCTTATCTTGCCGGTATTATTCTTTGTAATATCCACGATGCCGAATACATTGACCGTAAAATGTCAGTAAGCTCATATATGATGTTTGGCCCTGTTTTTTTTGCAGGTATAGGTTTAAAGACCAATATTGAAGGTATGACCTGGATGATGTTTGCATTTTCTGTTTGCTTTGTAATTGTGGCTCTTATTTCAAAAATCATTGGCTGCGGTGCAATATCAAAACTCTGCGGCCACAATACAACAGACAGCTTAATCATCGGCGTAGGTATGATGACACGTGGCGAAGTTGCCTTAATTGTTGCTCAAAAAGGGCTATCCGTAGGATTACTCGACCCCCTATACTTTACACCTGTTATTATATTAATTGTCGTATCTTCTATACTCACACCTATAATATTAAAATTGCTGTTTAATACGAAAGAAAAGCCTGCTCCGTAAGCAGGCTTTTTTGTGTTAAATTAAAAAACTTGACAGATTACGACTTTTTATGATAGAATTAATGTGGTATTAATTTGGGTTCTTGAAATTAATATGAAGAAGGTGTTAGTCGTGATTAACAAAGGCGATATCTCCCGTGTAAAAACAATGATTGAGGAAAATATAGGAAACCGTGTAAAAATTACTGTAAAAAAAGGTCGAAAGCGTGTCACCATACGGTACGGTACTATAAAAGCGGTTTATCCTCACACTTTTAATGTATTATTGGAAAATATTTCAGCATTTGCAGAAACTCAGCGAGCAGTTTCTTTAAACTACTCTGATGTGTTAACCGGTCAGCTATCTTTACTGTTGACCGAAACCAATATTCCTATCGAGTAAAATCGCCGCAGCGTCTTCGCTGCGGTGCTTTTTTGCTCATTTTTGCTATTTTTTGCTCTAGGCGGTTAATTTATCTTGTTTTTGGCAAAAAAGATGTTGACTAATAAACTTTCTAATGTTAAGATGTATCTTACGAAGATTATAATTATGGAGTGATTTATATAATGAAAATTGCATTTTCAACCGTCGGTTGCCCTGAGTGGTCCTGGACCGACATCTACATTATGGCAAAAGACTTAGGCTTTAATGGTATTGAGCTACGCGGTCTTGAAAATGAAATGAACCTATTGCGTGCACGCCCCTTTACCGATGCACAGATAGATAAAACAGTAAACAAACTCAAGGAGTTAAATCTTTCTATTTCCTGTCTTGCTTCATCATGCTTTTTAGGCGGAACAGGTGATGAGGACGAAGCTTTAAAGGAAGGATTTGATTACATAGAATTAGCGTCTAAAATAGACTGCAAATATATAAGAATCTTAGGCGACAGAAATCCTGACCCCAAAGAGCCGATAGATGACGAACGTGTAGTAAGACTTCTTAACAGACTTGCCCCAAAAGCTGCTGAAAAAGACGTTTACCTTTTGGTAGAAACATCAGGTGTTTACTCTGATACAAAGCGTCTTGCAAAAGTAATTGAAGAAGTAAATAACCCCTATGTTGCAGTTTTATGGGACATTCATCACCCTTACAGATTTATGAATGAGTCACCTGCAGTTACATATGAAAATGTAGGTAAATTTGTCAAGTACATTCATATCAAGGATTCTGTTATGGAAAACGGAACTGTACAGTATAAAATTTTGGGCGACGGCGACATTCCCGTTACAGAAACACTTGATTTGTTAAGAATTTCAGGTTATGACGGCTACGTTTCACTTGAGTGGGTTAAACGTTGGAATAAAACCTTAACCGACGCTGCCGTTGTATTCCCTGCTTTTGTGAATTTTATGTCCGATTATCTAATCGGTGCACCAAACAAGCTTTACGACAGTATTGCAGGCACAGGAAAATATCCCTGGCCCAAACAACATTTGATTGACTGCACTTTCCCTGATGTTTTAGACAGAATTTGCAAGGAATTCCCCGACCAGTATGCTTTCCGTTATACAGAGCTTGACTACACAAGAACATATACAGAATTCCGTGATGACGTTGAGCACTTTGCACGCACACTTATTGCTATGGGCGTTAAAAAAGGCGACCACGTAGCAATCTGGGCAACAAATGTTCCCGCATGGTACATTACTTTCTGGGCAACGGTTACAATCGGTGCAGTTTTGGTTACTGTTAATACAGCATACAAAATCCACGAAGCAGAATATCTCTTACGTCAATCAGATACCCATACGTTAGTTATGGTTGACAGTTGCAAGGATTCTGACTATGTTGAAATTATAAAAACACTTTGTCCCGAACTCGAAACCTGTAATCCTGGTGAATTAAAGTCAAGAAAACTCCCTTGTTTGAAGAACATCATCACTGTTGATTCTAAGCAGAATGGTTGTTTCTCATGGGATGAAGCATGGGCACTTGCTGATTCAGTTAACCCTGATGAAGTGACAAAAATGCGTGAAAAAGTAAATATGCATGACGTATGTAATATGCAGTATACATCAGGAACAACAGGCTTTCCAAAGGGTGTTATGCTCACACACTACAACGTAGTAAACAATGGTAAAGCAATTGGCGACTGCATGGATTTATCCACCGCAGACCGTATGATGATACAGGTTCCTATGTTTCACTGCTTTGGTATGGTACTTGCCATGACCGCATCTGTGACACACGGTACTACAATGTCACCTATGCCAGCATTTTCTCCCAGAAAATCACTGGCTTGTATTAACAAGGAAAAAATCACAGCCTTCCACGGAGTGCCCACAATGTTTATAGCACTCCTCGGTCACGACGACTTTGAAAAAACCGATTTTTCATATATGAGAACAGGTATTATGGCGGGTTCTCCCTGTCCCATCAAAGTTATGGAAGACGTTATCAATAAGATGAATATGAGTCAGATTTGTATCACTTATGGTCAGACAGAAGCATCTCCAGCCTGCACAATGAGTTGGACTGACGACGATATCGAAACACGTGTAAATACAGTAGGTCGTGCAATCTATGGCGTTAAGTGTAAGATTGTTGACCCCGAAACAGGCGAAGATTTACCTGATAATGTGGACGGCGAATTTGTAGCTAAGGGTTACAATATTATGAAGGGTTATTACAAGATGCCCGAGGCAACAGAAGCTGCAATCGACGAAAATGGATGGCTCCACACAGGAGATTTAGCCCGCAGACTTCCCGACGGCAACTATAAAATAACCGGTCGTATCAAGGATATGATTATACGCGGTGGTGAAAACATCTACCCCAAGGAAATTGAAGACTTTATCTATACACATGACAAAGTACAGGATGTTCAGGTAATAGGTGTACCTTCTGAGGCATACGGCGAAGAGATTATGGCATGTGTTATCTTAAAGCCCGGCGAAACTTCTTCTGAGGAAGAAATCAAACAGTACGTTTTAGATCACATGGCAAAGCACAAAGTACCAAGCTATGTCGCATTCGTAGATGAATTCCCAATGAACGCAGCAGGAAAAATCTTAAAGTACAAAATGCGTGAATGGGCAGTAGATTTACTGAATTTACAAAAAGCTAATGCAATCGAAACTGCATAAAAAAATCAAGCGGTTGGCTATGCCAACCGCTTTTGTTATCTTAATATGCTATTTTTGAGCCTTCAATTTTCTGGCTCTTGTATATACTGAAATTACCCGACATCATAAAGCTTACGCTACACGCAAGAGCATAAACCAGTATCCCATCCGCTCCAAATACCTCGAGTGACAATGCAACCGATGCAAAGGGGCAATTTACAACACCACAGAACAACGCCACAAAACCAACGGATGCTGCAAACGAAGCATCCATTCCCAAAAGAGGGGCAACCGCACAACCAAAGGTAGCACCGATAAACAGTGTGGGAACAATTTCACCACCCTTAAAGCCCGCTGCAATAGCTATAGCAGTAAATATAATTTTTAGAGCAAATGCCCACGGAACAGTTTCGCCTTTCATTGCATTTTCTATCATATGCATACCTGCACCATTGTAATCAGTTGTTCTTAATATCGTGGTAAGAACAACGACAATTAATGCACCCACTATTGTCCGCACATAAGGGTTTCTGAAAAAATTATGCATATATAGTGACGCATTTTTGATTGCTACACAAAACAGTATGCTGACAACAGCACAAAGAACAGAAAGTAATATTACTTTAACTATAAGCTCTGGTGTAGTCCCAGGAAAGTTGACCGCATATCTTACCCCGTGAGTTCCAAAAAATGCCGATATTTCATAAGCAACTAAAGCGGACACTATACAGGGCAAAAAACCACAATGCCGCACATACCCTACTCTTATAACCTCAAGAGCAAAAATTGCAGCAGTTAAAGGTGCACCAAACATTGCAGAAAAAAAGCTGCTCATACCCACCATAACAATAATACGTCTGTCAGATTTTGAAAGCTTGAACATTTTTCCTATGTTGTAGCCTAGGCTTCCACCTAACTGCAATGCTGCACCTTCACGACCAACAGAAGCACCAAAAAGGTGTGAAATGAGTGTACTTACAAAAATTAATGGTGAAAGGGAAAAAGGTACTCTCTCATCTGTTTCCACCGCATCCAAAACACGGTTTGTATTAAGCTTTCCTTTGTCTTTAAACGGGTGGTACAAAACAGTTATAAAGAGTCCTGCAATCGGCAGTAATAATATCAACCATGAATTATTTTCACGTGTTTTTGTTGCAATATCTAAACACTTGTGAAACAAAACACCGATAATTCCTCCGATGACACCCATAAGACCGGCAAGTAACAGCCATTTTATAAATGGTTTTATGTATTTTAATATACTTAATATTACATTTTTTATTCTTTCCAAGATTTACTCCTCAAAAATTGATTTTTATGATATTTTATCATATATTCTAAAGGTTTTCAAGAACAAAAGAAAAAGAGGAGCAAACCTCCTCTTTCATCTCGTATTCTCAAGCATATTTTCAATGAATATTCCATAGCCACGTGCCGGGTCATTTACAAATACGTGAGTTACCGCTCCCACAATTTTATCATTTTGGATTATGGGCGAACCTGACATCCCCTGCACAATACCACCGGTGATATTAATCAGTTTTTCATCAGTGATTTTAATTATCATATTTTTATCATCAGGGGCATATCGCATAATTTTTTGAATCTCGATTTCAAAACTTTCTACCTTTTCTCCACTTACATTTGCTAATATTTGTGCCTTTCCTGTTTTTACTTCAGATTTAGAAGCAACGGTTTTTTCGTCTCCCAAAACTAAATCAGAATCAGGCAACATTTTACCATAAATTCCTTGATTTGTATTTTTTATAATAATACCGCAATCCTGTCCTTGTGCATCAAATACACCATACAATTCTCCGGGCGTTCCCCTGCTACCCTTTTTTATGCCCACAATTTCAGCAGAGGTTATACTTCCCTTATCTACAGGCATAAGCTCCCCTGTATCCACATCAGTTATTGGATGACCTAGCGCTGCATACATACCACTATTTTTGTCAATAAATGTCACGGTACCTATTCCAGCCGTACTGTCTCTTACCCATATACCAAGCTTATATCCATCATTTGTTTTTACAGGTTTTATTTGCTTTGTCTCTGCTCTTTTATTTCTCGATATCGTAAGATTAAGTTCTTTTCCACCCGATTTTTCTACAATATCTGCAAATTGCTCTACTGTGTGAAGCTCAACTCCGTCTGCGACCGTTATAATATCTCCGTTTTTTATATCCAACGTTTTTGCAGGATTTATTTTTCTTCCATTTGTATCCTCAACTTCCTGTGTACCTACACACATAAGACCTTTGGTAAACATTTTTATTCCCACCGCTTTACCACCAGGGGTCAATCTCTTCTCAGGCTCTACGTTTACTGTTACTTCTTTTACAGGAATAACGCCAAAAAGCTTTACTGTAGCATCATAATCTCCATAGGTTTCCACTATATTTGAGGCCTCAAGCGTATATGCAAAACCCTTTGGT
The DNA here is from genome assembly GCA_045593125.1 of Congzhengia sp. Lineage (GTDB taxonomy): Bacteria > Bacillota > Clostridia > UBA1381 > UBA9506 > Congzhengia. Next base: position 7,300 of record JAZNWB010000095.1, read on the forward strand.
ATTTCTACCTGTTGACCATTATAAACGTAAATTTCTTCAGGAAAATAAACGTCACATTCCACAAAAAGTGCAGTGGCACTAACCAGCAGGAGAACAAAAAACGCCCCCACTCTTTTTCTTATATTCAATTTATCACTCCTTTCGGTCATACATTTTTAGTATTGACCGAATGATAAATTTTACTTTATTAATTTACGGGAAAATTTTCCAAAGATTTAAATGTGTATCCCTGTAATTTTAAATCCTTGATAGCCTTATCTAAAACATCTGCATTATCCTTTGACACAGCATGTAACAAAAGTATTGCACCGTCGTGCACTCCGTCCATAATTTGATTATAGGCATATCCTGTACCTTTTTGATTGTTTACTTGCCAATCACAATAGGCAAAACTCCAGAAAACATTGGTATATCCCATATCACATGTAATTTTCAAAGTACGCTCAGAGTATTCTCCCATGGGCGGGCGAAAAAATGTCATCTTTTTTCCAGTTAACTCAAAATATCTCTGCGAAAGATTTTCAAGCTCTTTTTTTATTTCTTCATCACTAATATCTGGCATACTGGGATGATTGACAGTATGATTTCCAACGATATGACCTTCATCGGTCATTCTTTTTATTAATTCCTGTTCCTTTTTTACATACGGGCCTGTAACAAAAAATGCTGCAGGCACCTTATTTTCCTTTAAAATGTCTAGAATTTTTGCAGTATACCCGTTTTCATACCCTTCATCAAAAGTAAGATAGAGCGTCTTTTCTTCATCGCTTTTATAAATGCCCCCGTAGTTTTTCAGCATTTCAATCGTTGCTGAGGGAATTTCAGGAGGAGCATTTTTATTTTTCTTTAAGCCCCATCCGTATTTCTGATTTGATATTCCCTCTGTTTTAATTGTCTGTACAGCGTTATCTATTTCTGTAATTTCGGTTTTAAAAACCCTTTTTTCACCACAACCTGAAAGTATAAATACTACTAAGATGACTAAAATTATCTTTTTCATAATATCCTCCATTAATTTTTTTATATTATATTAAAAAAAATTTTAAATAATTATATTTTTTTAATTGTTATGTAACAATTATAGTTTATAATAGTTTACATAACGATGTTTACAGAGGGGTGATAAAATGCGTATAAAAATCAACGGCAAGCGTTATAACTTTACACCAAATAAAAATACAATATATGTAGCATGTGCACTTGTACTTATTATTATTTTGAGCATTTCACTTCACTCCTGCAGCGGATGGTCAATTCGAGGTGCAAAGTATGAAGATGTCTTAGTGGGATATCCTGTGAAGCAGATGCGCCCATGTGTCGCACCTGACGGAACACCTACTGCTGATTATTTTACCATTTATCCTCCAAAGGATGGAGATAAGGTAATTTACCTTACCTTTGACGATGGTCCGTCTGCTAATGTAACACCTAAGATACTGGATGTTTTAAAAAAGCACAGGGTAAAGGCAACCTTCTTTGTATTAGGTCACTTAGTAGATAAAAACCCTGAAATAATAAAAAGAATGGCTCAAGAAGGTCACGCTATAGCTAATCACACGTACACTCACGATTATGATTATATTTATAGCGGTCCCGAAGCCTTACTTGAAGAAATAAACAGAACAAAAGATGCCATAACAAACGCCGGCGGCGGTGATGCCTATGCTGGTGTCATTCGTTTTCCTGGTGGAGCCTTCCGTGATGAACGTGCCGAATACAAGCAAATGCTTATTGAAAATGACATTCCTTACGCTAACTGGAATTGTATGACAGGAGACTCTGAAACGAAAACTCCCATAGCATCTGACCTTATAGCACGTGCAAAACGTTCAGCTCAAAATGTTAAAGGTACATCTCTTGTAATGCTGATGCATGATGCAGGTGCCAAACAGGCATCAGTTGATGCTCTTCCCTCAATTATTGAATATTTTAAAGGTGAGGGATACAGATTCGACGTGATAAAACGAAAATAAAAAAACGCCCCGAAGGGCGTTTTTTATTTTAATCATCGCAACAATCATGGTGATGCTTATTGCATTTGCAATCGTCATCGTCGCAACAGGGTGTAAATCCGTCGTTACGTTGATTTGCACAAACAACATTCATTCGAGGTTCTGTATACCTTGAATTACATCCGCATCTATCGTAGTTGTAGCCGCATTCATTGCAACCATTATAGTCATAAGTTGATCTGCCATAATTACGATTACAGCCACAACCACACAATCTTCTGCGGATACAGTTTACAGTTCTGCATATTCCACACATAGTTTTTACCTCCATATAAATTTTTGAGTTTCCTCAAGACATTATATGTCGACTTTTGTAAAATTGTGTTTTTAGTTGCAAATATTTTTTATTTTTAGTATAATATTGGTATTAATCAGTTTTGAGGTGAACATTTTGTTGATAAGATTTTTGACTAAAATTTTTATAAAAAATCACGATAATATTTCTTCTCCATCTGTACGTGCAGCGTATGGTATCTTTGGTGGAATTTTAGGTGTCGTATGCAACATCGTGCTCTTTGCTATCAAATTTATCATTGGCAGAACAATCGGCTCTATTGCCATAATTTCAGACGCATTTAACAACCTGTCTGATATCGGTTCATCACTCGTTACAGTAATAGGTTCTAAAATGAGTAACCAACGCCCCGATGCAGAACACCCTTTCGGTCACGGACGAATTGAATATATAAGTTCTTTAATAGTATCGTTTATTATAATAACAATGGGTTTTGAACTTGTAAAAACATCTTTTTCTAAAATCCTAAACCCTGTTGCACCTGAATTTAATCCCGTACTTATGGCAATACTTGCAATTTCTGTAGCTATAAAGCTATGGATGTATTTTGCAGTAAAATTTTTAGGAAAAAGGGTTAATTCTGATGTACTGTTAGCGACTTCATCTGACAGTTTGAATGATGCCGTTGCCACATCAACAGTTATAGTTTCTGTTGCTCTTTGCAAATTCTTACCTCCTGTTATTGATGGTATTGCAGGTCTTGTTGTAGCAGTTTTAATTTGTGCATCAGGCGTAAAGCTTGCATGGGAAACAATCGGCACCCTGCTCGGTACCTCCCCTGACCCTGCAACTGCTCAGCAAATAGCAGATATTATAATGTCTGACCAGGAAATTCTAGGCATTCACGACCTTATCGTTCATGACTACGGTCCCGGAAGAACACTTGCCTCAGTTCATGCAGAAGTTTCATCAGAAAAATCTGCTATTATGTTGCATGAAATAATTGATGCTTTAGAAGTAAAAATCATGGCTGAAACAGGCATTGAAACAGTTATTCATACAGACCCTATACTTGTAAATGACGATAAGGTTAACGAAACCCGCGAACTAATTAAGAACATTATTGCAGAAATTAATCCTGAGCTTGATATCCACGATTTTCGTATGACCGACGGCGAAAACAGAATAAACCTTATTTTTGACCTAGAGGTGCCATTTCATCTTTCGGACGAAGAAAGAAAAAGTACATTGTTACTCATCAAAGACCGCATATCCAAAGAAGATGAACGTTTTGCATGTGTTATAAAAATCGACAATAAACCTTTATACAGTCTACAAAAAAATAAAAACGTGTCAAAATTCACAAAAAATTAAATGTATCTTTATTGACTATTGCTTTCTTAGGTGGTAAAATTATCCTTGAACAAAATGATTATGAGAGGGGTATATTTATGAAATCAACAGGTATTGTTAGAAAAGTAGATGAATTAGGAAGAATCGTTCTCCCTATCGAACTCAGAAGAACCCTTGATATTGCGGAAAAAGATTCGCTGGAAATCTACGTGGACGATGACAGAATTATCTTAAGAAAATACGAACCCACATGTGTATTTTGCGGAAGCTCAAAGGATGTTCTTTCCTTTAAAGGTAAAAACATTTGTCCTAACTGTTTGAGTGAATTAAAATAAATAAATTAAGAGCTGTAGAATTAACTACAGCTCTTAATTTATTTTCTTACCATTTTTTTACTTTGAACGTAATATAAGCATTTTGCCAAAAACTTTTCTGATACTATGTGTCTTGTAAATGCTGCAAGCTTCATCAACTTACCGGGAATAATCACAAGCTTACCTTTTAAGAATTTCTTTATGGCATATTCTGCAACAAACTTACTTTCTAGAATCATACCCTTCCCCATTTTTTCTGTACCTGTACCAAAAGAAACATTAGCAGCCTCCTCAAACTCCGTATGAACAGGACCCGGGCAAAGCACACTAATTGATACATTGCTCCTATCCTGTCTTAATTCTTCCGCTAATGATTGTGTCAGTCGATATACATACGCTTTTGTAGCATAGTATCCGGCAAATAACGGCCCCGGAAAGAATGCAGCAATAGATGCCACATTTAAAATTTTACCGCTGTCACGCTTTTTAAATTCCTGAACAAACAATTTTGTCAGAATATGCATAGCACGGGTGTTTGTATCAATCATTTTCAGTTCTGCGTCCAGTTCTGTAGTACACAAATCACCAAACACGCCAAAACCTGCGTTATTTATCAGGATATCTACCTCAGGTGCAAAACGCACTAAAGATTTACATTGTTCTATATCACTTAAGTCACAGCAAACTATTTCTACATCTGTTTTAAGGTCATTTTTAAGCAACTCAAGGCGGTCAATTCTTCGTGCCACCGCAACAATGTCATATCCAATGTCTGACAATATATGTGCCATATCCCAACCTAAGCCTGAGCTTGCCCCTGTAATTAATGCTTTCATGTTTCGCTCCTTAATCCCTTGCTTCTTTGTGCGTTTTGCACCTGTAACAAGTTTCCTCATTTTTCTCATTTGAAGCACCACAGTTTTTGCAAATCCACATTTGCTCTCGTCTTTTGCGGGCAGTCTTTTGTGCTTCATATATTTTTTCTTCAATATTATCCTGCCGTCTGTACGTTACAAAGTATGCTATAACAGTAAATATAGCAAAAATTGCAACAGAAATTATATAAGTTGTAATAGTACTACCGTATTCTGTTTCAAAATACAGTTCAGGATTGAATAGCAATATCAGATTGATTACTATTATTGTCCATTGTATCCAACTGCCGATTTTGAACACTGTTTTACTGGGTAATAACATGGCTATTATATACATAATGATGCCTATTAACATAACTTTTCCTCCATCAGTCTTGCGGCTGTTTTTTAACATTCATTCTACGCAAATTGCGTCAGTCTCCCTAAACGATTACACTTACAGTATAGCACAATCAGATATGCAAATCAATAAAAAAACACCGCATCTTACGATGCGGTGTAATCATTTAATTATTCAGCGCTAAAAGGTAAAAGCGCGATATGTCTTGCTCTTTTGATAGCTTCTGTGAGCTGTCTCTGGTGCTTAGCACATGTACCTGTAATTCTTCTGGGAAGAATCTTAGCACGCTCAGAAACGTATCTTCTTAACTTAGCAACGTCTTTGTAATCGATGCTTGTTACTTTATCCTGACAAAATGAGCAAACCTTTTTCTTTGCTTTACGGTTTCTTACCATAGGTTTTTCTGCCATTTTAATTTTCCTCCTTTACAGTTGACTAGTTTTTAGAAGGGTAAGTCGTCTTCTTCAATAGGCATAAATCCGTCAATATCACCTACAGCAGGTGCTGATGGTTCATCGTTGGGATAAAGACCTGAATTTGTTGCGGGGGCATATGATGCTCCACCCTCTGACTTGCTCTGAGCAAATTCCCACTGCTCTACAACAACTTCTGTTGCGTAGCGGTTTTTACCCTCGTTATCCTGCCATGTTCTTGTCTGGATAGAACCCTCTAATGCGATTCTTGTACCTTTTGTAAAGAATTTTGCAATAGATTCGCCAGCCTGACGCCATGCAATACAGTTGATAAAGTCAGCTTTTCTTTCTTCTCCCTGCTTAACATAACGTCTGTCACATGCAACTGTAAAGCTGCAAACTGAAACGCCTGATGTTGTAGCACGAAGTTCGGGGTCTTTTGTTAATCTGCCTACTAAAATAACCTTGTTCATACGTTGTTACCCTCCAATGCTTAGCAATTACGCGTTAGCATTCTTCTCGTCTTTTTTGATGATGATGCTTCTTAATAAGCCGTCTGTGATATTGTATACACGGTCAAGTTCTGCGGGGAAATCTCCCTTAGCACTGAAGTTAACCAGCACATAGTAGCCTTCTGTTTTGAAATCGATAGGATATGCGAGTCTTCTCTTACCCCATTCTTCAACAGATTCAACTTCACCCGCTTTGCTGATTAATGTTTTGAACTTCTCAACAATACCTGCGATAGCTTCTTCTTCCAAAGACGCGTCAACCACAAAGATAGTTTCGTACTTGTTGATTACTTCTGACATTCTTTACACCTCCTTCTGGTCTTAGGCCCCGAATTCTCTTCGGAGCAAGGATAAACTGCACATGCAGTTCCAATCTGGTATTATACATAAAATAAATTAATTTGTCAAGTTTTTTTTAAAGCTTTTCAACTATTGAATATACAAGCTGTAAAGCTTCTTCAATCTTAGATGCATCTTTTGCACCGGCTTGTGCACTCTCAGGCTTACCGCCACCGCCACCGCCGCAAACTTTTGCAACTTCGCGAACAATATTTCCTGCATGAGCACCGCGAGAAACTGCATCTTTTGTCGCCATAGAAACGATAGAAACCTTTCCGTTGTCACTTGATGCTAAAACTATCACACCGCAATCAAGTTTTGCTTTGAAACTGTCGCCTAAGTTACGTAGTGCATCTACATTTGCACCATCAACTCTTCCGCAAACAACGGTTACGCCGTTGATTTCTTTTGCATTGTTCATTATTTCATCAGCAGCACCGCCTGCAAGCTTTGCATTCAGGCTTTCGATTTTACTCTCTAATGTCTTTATTTCAGACACAACTGACTGAGCCTTTTTCGCTACATCACCGATACCGCACTTTAAGTTATCTGCAACCTCTGTGATTGTGTTTTCGCACTTTCTGAGTTCTGCTAAAACACCGAGGCCTGTTACAGCTTCAATTCTTCTGATACCTGCGGCAACACCAGTTTCAGAGATTATCTTAAATAATCCAATCTGTGATGTATTTTTAACGTGACAACCACCACAAAGCTCCATAGAATAATCTCCCATAGAAACTACTCTTACTGTATCGCCGTATTTATCGCCAAATACCGCAACAGCACCCATTTCTTTTGCCTTATCTATGGGCATTTCTTCCCATGAAACTGCGAGGGATTCTAATATCTTTGTATTTACTTCATCTTCAACACTGGCCAATTCTTCAGCAGTTACTGCTCTGTCTAAGGTAAAGTCAAATCTTAATCTTTCACAGGTAACAAGTGAACCCGACTGTGTAACTGCATCGCCTAATGTATTCTTTAGTGCTGCATCTAAAAGGTGTGTGGCACTGTGGTTTGCCTGTATGAGTGTACGTGCCGTAACTGATACATTTGCATGTACCTTATCTCCTGCTGAGACACTGCCCTCTTCAACCTTTACAAAGTGATAGTATTTGCCGTCGGCAGTTTTTTTTGTGTCGGTAACTGTAGCACCTGCAATCTTACCAACATCGCCAACCTCGCCACCGCCTTCGCCATAGAAAGGTGTTTTATCAAGTACAACAATACCTGTGTCGCCTGCATCTAATGCTTCTTTTCCTTCTGTGTCATTAAGAACCAATATCACATTTGCATCACACTCTAAGTTGTCATAACCTACAAACTCAGTAGGCTCGACAGAAGATAGGGCATCTGCAATTTTGTCTTCCCAACCAACTTCGGTCATTTTTGCACTTGCTCTCGCTCTTGCACGCTGCTCGTTCATTTCACGCACAAAGCCTTCTTCATCAATTTCTATGCCTTTTTCAGCTAGGATTTCTCTTGTCAAATCAATTGGGAAACCATAAGTATCATAAAGCTTAAATGCATTCTCGCCTGAAAATACCTTGCCGTTTCCTTCTTCTAAGAAGTTATTTAAAATTGCAAAACCTGCATCAATCGTCTGTGCAAAACGCTCTTCTTCCTTCTGGATTTTATTCTTAATCAATTCTCCTTTTTCAAAAAGCTCAGGATATGCACCCTTTGATGCTTCTATCACTTTATCTGCAAGCTCATAAAGGAATGTGCCTGTAATTCCCAATAATCTTCCATGACGTGCTGCACGACGAAGAAGTCTTCTTAAAACATATCCTCTACCCTCGTTTGAAGGGTTAACGCCGTCAGACATCATAAATACAGTACTTCTGATATGGTCTGTTACTACACGGATAGAAACGTCTGTTTCTGCTGATTTTCCATATTCTACATTCGCCTTTTTGCATACTCCATCACGGATGCTCTTAATGGTGTCAACATCAAAAATAGATGTTACTCCCTGCATGATACACGCAATACGCTCAAGTCCCATACCCGTATCAATATTGGGATGCTCTAAAGGTAAATATGTGCCGTCTTCTTGTTTATCAAACTGTGTGAACACAAGATTCCAGAATTCAACAAATCTATCACATTCACAACCGACTTTACAGTCAGGAGAACCACATCCAAATTCTTCGCCTCTGTCAAAATAGAGCTCAGAACAAGGACCGCAGGGACCCTGACCGATCTCCCAGAAGTTATCCTCTTTGCCCATTTTAACTATATGGTCACGGGAAACTCCCACATGGTTTGTCCATATGTCAATTGCCTCATTATCTTCTTCATATACAGAAATCCACACACGGTCTTTGGGAAGGTTAAGCACCTCTGTTACAAATTCCCATGCCCATTTTGTGGCATCGTGTTTAAAATAATCACCAAATGAAAAGTTACCCAGCATTTCAAAGAACGTACCATGACGTGCAGTTTTACCAACGCTTTCAATATCAGGTGTACGGATACATTTCTGACAAGTTGTAACTCTTGATTTAGGCGGCTTCTGTCTGCCTGTAAAGTAAGGCTTTAGGGGTGCCATACCTGCATTAATCAAAAGTAAGCTGGGGTCATTTTCAGGAACCAGCGAAAAGCTTTTTAAACGCAAATGCTCCTTTGATTCATAGAATGAAAGGAATTTTTCTCTTATTTCGTTAAGACCTAATTTTTCCATTTATCTCAAACCTTTCGTAGATGAATATACATACATTTTATTTTACTACAATTTACAATTTTAGTCAAGATAAAAGTACGAGGCTATCGCATTTAGCACAGACCGTCAAAAACAAGAAGTTTAATATTTTAAAATAATGTAAGGAACGACTTATGGTCGTTCCTTTGTTTTTTATGTTTTTGACTACAAACAAACCGAACCACTCGGCGTACCGACGTACGCCTTCGAGGCTCACCCCTGCGGGTTCAGTTTGTCCATTCTGCATCTAAATCCAATCAGCCTATTTAATCAACCTCAATACCCTGATATGTGTTTCTTGCCTGCATTTCTTTATCTATTGCTCCAAGTACTGAAATTTTATCTAAACTCCAAAGAGGTGAGATTAGGCTTTCTCTTCCTCCGTCACCTGTTATACGCTCAATCACAGTTTCGGCAGGAATATACTCAAGTTGCCTGCACACAGTATCAATGTATGCGTCTTTCGTCATAGGTGTAATCTTGTCCTCGTTGTAAAGCTTTTCATACACTGTTCCGCGTACAACGTGCAGAAGATGGATTTTTACCGCATCAGGCTTCAATTTTCCCACAGTTTTTGCGGTGTTTATCATATCATCCTTTGTTTCATTCAAAAGACCATTTATAATATGGACACAAATACGAATTCCTTTTTCTTTTAACATATTATAAGCATCAAGAAAAGTTTTGTAGTCATACCCTCGGTTAAACTCTCTTGCCGTTTTATCGTTTGTTGTCTGTAAACCCAGTTCTACTGTTAAGTATGTCTTTTTTGAAATCTCAGAAAGCAAATCCACTATACTTTCATCTATACAATCAGCTCTTGTGGCAATGCTCAATCCCACAACATCGTGAAATTTTAGTGCTTCTGCATACTTTTCTCTTAACACATCAACTGGTGCATAAGTATTTGTGTGTGCCTGAAAATATGCTATCAGTTTAGGATTTTTATATTTTTTAGATATTCTTTCATACTCGCATGACAACTGTTCTGTTACAGAAAGTTTTGCATCGTTTGTAAATTCTCCCGAACCATCGAAGCAGTAAGCGCAACCTCCAAAACCACATTTTCCGTCAATGTTAGGGCAGGTAAAGCCAGCATCAATTACCGCCTTATAAACTTTTTTACCAAAGGTCTTTGTAAGGTGGTAATTTAGCGTATGGTATCTTTTGTTGTCAAGAGTATAACAAAACATATTTTTTCTCCTTAATGTTATAGAAAAAAATATATCACATCAACATTTTTTTGTCAAACGTCTCAGGGCAAACACAGCACACATTAAGAATATAATCATAACTACACAGGACATACCAGATACCTGATGGTTTTGCACTGACGGTGCAAATACCATCACATCTCGGTTTAGCAATAGATAAATTTTCATTAACGCCATAGATACTGTCATCTGCAAAACCTTACCGAAAAGATAACATATGGTGGACAGTTTCGCTTTTGCAGTTGCACCCTTAATCTGAAAATAAACACACGCTCCCCCAAACCCTATCGTGCCTGATAAAAGCATCAGCATATCATCTGTCTTCAATCCACTTGAGATAACATCCTTTGATCCCACAGTAACTTCGAATAAAGAATTTATAAAAACACCCGGAATGTATGGTTTTATCACCGCAACTAAACAACCAAAAAACACTACATATCCGCATACGTTAAGGATTGATTTTACCGCATTTTCTACACTCTCTGTAAACGCTTCACCAAAAGACGGAAATACCTCATTTATTACTATTTTTTTCTCCTGTTCCTTTGCAAAAAGCGATAAAAATACACCTGTAATAACCGCAGAAATTACATGAATACAATATATAACAATACCAAGTTTCTTATTTCCGAGCATGCCGCTCCCTACCGCACCTATCACGAAAAGCGGTCCTGAGTTGTTACAAAAAGCGAGCAATCGCTCTGACTCTTCTTTTGTGAGTCTTCCCGAAAGGTAAAGTTCTGAAATAACCTTGGCACCAGTTGGATAACCGCACAAAATCCCGATAACAAACACAACAGCACCCGCACCTGATGTTTTAAAGAGTTTGTCTGCTATGGGTGTTAAAGTTTTTCCTACGGTAGTAACTGTACCGCAGTTTGTCATAAGTCCAGTCAGCACAAAGAAAGGAAACAATGCAGGGATAACAGACGTTGCACACAAAAGCAATGCTTTTTTAGTTGCTTCTGTTACTGTATCCGTTGCAATTATCAAAAAAAACACTGCCGTAAAAAGGATTACGCTCACCAAAATTTTCTTACCTTTCATATTCTCACCTCTTGTAATTAATATGAGTTCGCGCGCATAAGTATTACGGAGGTGAACACAATGGGACGTAAAAAGGCAAAAAGGAATATTCCAAAAAAAATCGCAAAAACTCTGGATATTCCCGAAGACGTAATGTTGAGTGCCCCACGGCTTACTATGATGTCAAATCGCGAACTCAGAATAGAAAACCATAAATCAATATTAGAATACGAAACCGATAAAATAACCTTGTGTACAAAAGATATGCTTATCGCCATCAGCGGCGATAAACTTGATATTGGTGTGATTTGTGATGATGAAATTTTAGTAACAGGGGAAATTTCATCCTTAGAATTTTCCAAAATACGGAGTTGATACAGATTGTTTATTCCCGAAATTACAAGATACCTTATGGGATATCTTACCATAACTGTAACAGGAAGATTTTGCGAGAGGTTTATTAATGTATGTGCCGCAAAAAACATTTTATTGTGGGATATAAAGAGAATTTCTCCTCACTCAATCCGCTGTAAAATATCTGTACCTGCTTTTCGTAAACTTCCTCCAATAACATATCACACGGGAGTCCATGTACACATAAATATAAAGCACGGCTTTCCGTTTTTTGTGAAGAAGTATAAAAAGCGTAAAATTGCACTTTTTGGCGTTTTCATTTTTTTAATTTTAGTAATAGGTGCTAATCAGTTTGTATGGCACATAGAGGTAACAGGAAATTACAAAATTCCTGAAGAAAAAATCCTTTCTGTATTAAATGACTCAGGTTTAAAAATAGGCACATTACGAAAAAAAATAGACCCGGCTGAACTTAAGAAAAATGCTCTTATGGCTATTCCTGAACTTGCATGGTTGTGGGTTGACTCAAGCGGATCCAAAGTAATTGTAGATGTGAGAGAAGACATAGAAACTCCCGAAATGAAATCCATTACAGACTATGTAAATGTCACCGCAAAATGCGATGCACTAATCGAAAAAATGACCGTACGAGGCGGTGTACCTGTAGTTGCCGAGGGCGATACAGTCTTAGCAGGGACAGTTTTAGTTACAGGTAAAATCCCAAGCTCAATCCGACAGGATATCAGGTACGTGCGTGCAGATGCTGATGTTTTTGCCCGTGTGTGGTACGAAAAGTCCGAAGTGTATTCTCTTATATCCACCACCCGACACGAAACAGGTAAACACAAGACACATCGAACGCTGGATTTTTTTGGAGAAAAAGTTAACCTGCTGCACTCTGACAATCCGCCATATAAAAATTACGACTTAACCGAAAACACATATTCTTTTTTCGGTATAAAGCTTATGACAAAAAAATATGAAGAAGTAGAACTCCAAGAAGAACTTCTTAGCGAAGAAACTATGGCAGACTTTGGTGTAGCACAAATTAAAAAACAACTTGAAGAAGAAGTCCAACCAGACTCAATGCTGAAAAGTTTTGATGCAACCCACAAAGTATTAAATGACACAACAATTGAGGTAACAGTCAAAGCTGAGTATCTTGAAAATATAGCCGTATCCGTTGAAGAAGAAATTCCCGAGGGGTTGAATTAATACTCTCTTTGTGATAGAATGTAGAAAAGATTTGAGGTGTACATATGAAAAAAACAGTATTTATAACAGGTGCATCCCGTGGTATAGGTGCTGCCTGTGCAATATATTTTGCAAAGCAAGGATACGACGTAGCCATAAATTATCTGAGTAATATTGATAAGGCACAGGAAGTGGCAAATGCTATTCGCGCCATGGGACAAAAAGCACTTCTTTATCAGGGTGATGTGGCAGATTATGAAAAGATGCGTACCATAATTGAAAAATGCACCAACGATTTAGGGCATATAGACGTAGTGGTAAATAACGCAGGTATAGCACAACAAAAACTATTTACAGACACGACGCCTGAGGAGTGGCACAAAATGTTTTCCGTAAATGTCGACGGTATATATAATGTTTTATCCTGTGTGCTTCCCCAAATGATAAACCGAAAATCAGGCTCTGTTGTAAACGTATCCTCC
>JAZNWB010000096.1:0-8651 GCA_045593125.1 Congzhengia sp.
TGACCGCCGCCGGCAAAAATATCTATTAATCTTTCCTTGCTGTAATTCATATAACCACTCCTTACTTATTCATTGTAGCATATATATTTTTCAAAATCAAGAAAATAAAGTATAAAAAATTACATAATTTTAACATATAAGTCCTTGACAGAGTTTTCAATATGTGGTAACATAGTATTGAAAACTAAAAGCAAGGAGGCATAATTAAATGTCTTTTGAAATTATAACAGATACATCAGCAAATTTAACCGAGGAATTAGTAAAAAAATTAGATGTCCGTGTTCTTGCTCTTTCGATTTTTAACGGAGAAGAACCATATAACGGAATAAAAGAAGACGGGTCTTTTGATTACGCTGATTTTTACGGAAGACTTAGAAATAAAGAAAATATGAAAACAGCTTTAATTAACGTTGACGAGTTTTCAAAAAGCTTTGAAACAGCGCTTGAAAGCGGAAAAGACGTTTTGGCAATAATTATGTCAAGCGGAATTTCAGGAACATATCAGTCGGCTAAAATTGCAGGGGAAATGATGAGCGAAAAATACCCCGACCGCAAGGTTATTGTTATCGACTCTTTGTCTGCGTCAATCGGTCAGGGACTTTTGGTTTACTACGCATCTGAAATGAGAAAAGACGGAAAATCCATCGACGAGGTTGCAGCATGGGTTACCGACAACCGCCTAAAAATGGTACATAACTTTACTGTTGAAGATTTGTTCTTCTTAAAACGCGGGGGTAGACTTTCTGGCGGTGTTGCAATTATCGGAACAATTCTTCAGATTAAGCCTTTGCTCCACGTTGATAACGAGGGTCGCTTAGTTACATTAGATAAGGCAAACGGAAGAAAGAAATCTTTAAATACAATTGTTGAAAACTTTAAAAAGAGCGTTGTAAACCCCGAGGAGCAGGTTATTGCAATCTGCCACGGCGACTGCATTAAAGACGCAGAATACGTTGCTGAAAAAATAAGAAAAGAAGTTAAGGTTAAAGATATAATTATTGATTATACAGCTCCTGTTTTAGGCGCTCACGCAGGCCCCGGAGTTTTAGCACTTTTCTATTTGGCAGAAGAAAGATAATAATATATAGATAAAACACACCAAACGGTGTGTTTTATTTTTTTGCAATTGAACATACTAAAAACGGAGGGAAAGATATGAAAAAATCAATTTGGACAGACAGCGTGAGCTTGCCTGAATTTGAGACTTTAAATGGTGAAATAAAGACCGATGTTTTAGTTATAGGCGGAGGAATGTGTGGAATTTTATGTGCGTATTTGTTAAAACAAGCAGGTATTGACTATGTTCTTGTTGAGGGAAACGAAATCGCTTCGGGTATAACAAAAAAGACAACGGCTAAAATTACCTCACAGCATGGTATCATATATAATAAACTTATAAAGAATGCAGGGTATGAAAAAGCAAAGATGTATTTAGATGCTAACGAAAAGGCGGTTTCTGAATTTGAAAACTATTGTAAAAACATTGACTGCGATTTTGAGAAAAAGCCTGCCTATACCTACTCTTTATCTGACAGACAAAAAATTGAGAATGAAGTAAAAGCAGTAAATTCATTAGGGAAAAGTGCAGAATTTATAGAGAAAACAGAACTGCCGTTTAAAATAAAAGGGGCAATATGTTTTGAAAATCAAGCGCAGTTTAATCCGCTTAAGTTTATAGCGGAAATTGCGAAGGATTTAAATATATACGAAAATACTTTTATCCGTGATATAACGCCGAATGTTGCAGTTTCAGACAAAGGAAAGATAACGGCAAAAAAAATAATTGTGGCAACTCATTTTCCGTTTATTAATAAACACGGAAGCTACTTTTTAAAACTGTATCAGCACAGGTCTTATGTTTCAGCTTACGAGAATGCGCAAAAAGTAAACGGAATGTATGTTGATGAAGATAAAAAGGGAATGTCTTTTAGAAGCTATGGTGATTTGCTGTTAATTGGCGGAGGAGGACACAGAACAGGTAAACAGGGAGGTACGTGGCACGAACTTCACGATTTTGCAAAAAAATACTACCCTCAAGCAAAGCTTGAATATGAATGGGCAACGCAAGACACCATGAGCTTAGACAGCGTTCCCTATATAGGTCACTACTCTAAAAACACACCCGATTTATATGTTGCAACAGGCTTTAACAAGTGGGGGATGACGAGCGCGTTTGTTGCGGCAGAAATTATAACCGATATGGTAAAGGGCAAAAAGAATGAGTATAGCGATGTGTTTTCGCCAAGTCGTAGTATTCTAAAACCTCAGCTTTTGGTAAACGGCATTGAAACAACAACAAATCTTTTAACGCCAACTGTTAAAAGATGCCCCCATTTGGGCTGTGCGCTCAAATGGAACAAAGCCGAGCATACGTGGGACTGCCCCTGCCACGGCTCAAGATTTGAAAAAGACGGAAAACTGATAGATAACCCTGCAACAGGTGATGCAAATATAAAAGAACCGAAAGCATAACGCTTTCGGTTCTTTCTTTAAATATAGAATGATTTGCTTTTTAGAGTACTGCATATGTGTTATTATTTTCTGAATGTGCATTTCGTGACTTTATTTTTCTGTTTATTATTAAATAAACAACAAGAACCAACCAGCCAAAGCAAGATACATATAAACCTAGGTCAAATGCCGGAGATTTGTATTTAAATGATATTGTGTTTTCGCCTTTCTCAGTTTTAAAAGCAATAAATCCAACATTTGCCTTTATAAAATCTGCTTTTTTGCCGTTGATTTCCGCTGTCCATCCATTAGTTTCATAAGGCACGGAAACGTAAACAATTTCTTCTTTTGGGGATGAAAAAGTTGATGTGAATCCTTCAGAATTTATTTCAAAATTTGAAAGAGATATCCTGTCGCTACATACATATCCTTCTTCATAGGGTTTAAGTAAATCAGAAACAAAATCTACATCCTCATCTTCAACAACCAAAGTGTTTAGCATAAGAGAAGAGTAGTTATCTTTTGTTTTTGCAATCTTTTCAAATTCCGAACGGGTAATGTAGTTATCATAAGAAAATCCCATACCTATGAAATTCTCATTTTTATACATATCAATTCCATGCTGAGTTTCTAAAAATGAAAATCCGTCTGGAATTTGTAGGTTATCCTTTGGACTAATATCGAAATAATATTTTGCTCCAAGCAGTGTTCGCGTTGCATTATCAGGGGAGTCTGGAAAAACAGTAACCCTGCTATTCCACATACCTAAATAGTCGCTGGCTTCATTAGTGTATTGATTTTTTACGCTTTCAAAAACTGAAATAGATGGTTTTCCCATTGTATACGAATAGTTACGCCATTGCTTTGAAAAATCTATACGGTAAGCTTCGTTATCATCTATAACCGGTTTGTTGACAAAATACTTATCTACCTGTTCTTTAAGTTCTACCTTTGTTTCAGGGTAATAGTCTAGTAAATGTTCTCCTTTTAGGTTGACAATTGTGTACGAACAACCATAAACTGTTATTAAAACAATAATGATTGGAATAATCCTTTTTTGTATAAATTTAAAATGCAAGAACCCGATAAGGCAGAAATACATAACTGCCGAAACTATAATTGTATATAAACGGAAAAACTTCTCTGTATCTTTCTCGCGTTCCATACCGTGTAAAATGCTGTGAAAAAATGCGTTTTTCCCGAGCATAGAGTCTGCAACATAATATATACCTAAAAGAGCAATATAAAGCCCTATGGTAAGGTACGCACACCGTTTAGCCGTTTTTCCGTTGTAATTTTCCAAAAACAAAATTGTCGCCAGAGTCATAAAGAGTATAACGCTGTATGCATGTCTTGTATATTTGGAAGTGAAAATATTAAATGCATAGCAGATTAAAGGACTTATTATCATCAAAACTCCCAATAGACACAAAACCTTCAACCATTTTTCGCTGTCTTTTGTCAGGATATACGCAGTGACAAAGGATATTCCAAAAACAGGAATATATGTAGCCCGTGTATGCCATGCTGAATAACCAAAGGCGTTAAATCTGTTACTTGCAGCCGGTACAAAAAATGAAAATATTCTTGCAACAAACCCTCTGTCAATTAATAGATAAAGTGGATTTCTATCAGCACCTATAGAGTCTGTTGAGCCAGAGTTAAAAAGCCTGTACATAAACGGTGCAAACACAAAAAACGCACATAAAATACCGATAAAGTATTCTAAAACTGTAATAAAGAAAAACTTCGCATTCCGTTTGGGTTTCCATTCTTCTGACAGGAAAAATCTGCAAAAGAAATAAACGATAAATGAAAAAGTTGAGAAAACGAAGAAATATAGGTTTATTAAACACGATAGGAAAACGGATAAAATAAGCTCGTGCTTATAGGCATCGTCTCTGAACATTTTTTCTGCAGATAAAAGAATTAATGGGAAAGACCACAAGGCCTCTATAAACTGCATAAATTCAAAACTCACAAAGGTGTATGAAGAAAATGTGTATAAGAGCGCTCCCAAAAACGCGTTTTTTTCCTCTTTTACCATATACTTAAAATATGCATACGAGGATATGGCAACTAATGCAATACGTAAAATGTGCGTATATGTTACTGCATATGGTATTAAATCTTGCGGAAAGAGAAGACACACAGAATTTAATGAAAGCAACACGTCCGTTTTGTTATATGCTCCGCCTAAGAAGTTAAACCAATCCCACGTTCCTGCACCGCTTGAGAGAACTTCTTTTGCTTTTATCAATCTAGGTATGTATTGGTCGACATAATCACCGCGAATTATAAAAATTCCGTGATTTCTTATCATTGACGGAAGCATAATAAGAAACATCATAAATGCCGCAACGATAGCAACTTTTAAAAATCCGTATTTTTCTTTTTTTATCATTTTTCAACAACTCTCTTTGAAAAAATAAGTATCATTTCTATAATTTTTTATTAATTATATCATAAGAATTCAGCAATATCAATATATAAAAATTGTATCTATTGTAAACCTACGCAAAGGACCCGAATTCACCTACAGAGGTTATTGACAAAATTGCATAAATTGTGATATAATTAATTAATATATTATTATAGGGGGAAAGCTTGATGATTCCTTTTAATAAAGCAAGTGTTACCGAATTGGAAATACAATACGTTTTGGATGCTGTGAACAAAAAGCAGTGTGGTGATGGTGAATACACAAAAAAAGCGTGTAAAAAATTTGAGGAACTGTTTAATATAAGCAATCTGCTCTTAACAACATCATGCTCAAGTTCCTTGGATATGACTGCCATCCTGGCTGAACTACAACCGGGTGATGAGGTGATAGTCCCCTCATACACTTTTGTTTCAACAGTTAATTCATTTGTACTAAAGGGTGCAAAACCGGTTTTTTGTGAGATAGAACCTAAAACTATGAATATAGATGCTGATAGAATAGAGGAACTTATCACAGATAGAACCAGGGCAATATATCCTGTTCATTATGCCGGAGTTATATGTGATATGGATAAGATATGTGAAATAGCAAAAAGGCATAATTTGCTTGTAATAGAAGATGCCGCACAGGCAGTAGGCTCAGTTTATAAAGGAGTTCATCCTGCTGGCACCATTGGAGATATGGGATGCTACAGTTTTCATGAAACAAAGAATTATTCTATGGGCGAGGGTGGAGCTTTAATCGTAAAGAATCCTCGTGATTTCAAAAGGGCTGAGATTATTCGGGAAAAGGGAACGGACAGAAGCCAATTTATAAGAGGAGAAGTGGATAAATATACATGGAAAGATATCGGTTCATCATTTTTACCATCTGATATTCTTTCTGCAATGCTATGTGCACAGCTAGAGAGATTTGATGAAATTATGGACAAACGATTAAGCATTTGGAATACATATCATAAGGAATTGGAAGAGTTTGAAAAACAGGGGTTGCTTACAAGACCCTATATTCCGGAGTACTCAACTCATAATGCACATATGTATTATATTATTCTCCCAACAAAATCAAAACGTGATGAGATGATAGAGAAATTGAAAGAGAATGGTGTATCCGCTGTTTTTCACTATATTCCTTTACATGCAACACCAATGGGAGAAAAATTTGGTTATAAAGAAGGCGATTTGCCTATTACAGAAGAATATGCTGCGCGACTTTTAAGACTGCCAATATATGCTGATATGTCTGATGAAGATGTACAGTATGTTATTAAGAAATTAAGGGAGTGTTTAATATGAGCAAGTATTCCATTGTAATTCCTTGTTATAAGTCAGATATGACTATAAAAAAAGTGGTGTCTCTTACCGCAGAGGAAATGGACAGGCTTGGAAATACAGATTATGAATTTATTTTGGTTAATGATTGCTCACCTGATGATGGAAAAACCAGCAAAGCCCTTAATGAGTTAGCAGATGAATATCATTACGTAAAAGTTATTGAACTATCTAAAAATGTTGGACAACATAATGCAATTATGGCTGGCTTAAATAATTGTAGCGGTGATATTATAATAGGTATGGATGATGACGGGCAGACACATCCGTCACAATTAAAAGTGCTGTTTGAAAAATTCAATGAGGGACATGACATTGTTTATGGATATTATCCGGAGAAAAAACATGGTTTTATCAGGAATTTTTTTAGCTACTTGAATCATTTGTCCGTAAGGATACTTATAAACAAACCAAAAAACTTAAAAAATTCAAGCTTTTGGCTTGCAAGACGGTTTGTTATAGATGAAGTTATTAAATATAAGGGTTGCTATTCACATTTGCAGGGATTATTTATAAGAACCACAAAGGATATTGCCTGCGTTCCGATAGAGCATTTCGAGCGGGAATATGGTGAGTCAGGTTATACATTTAAAAGTTTATTAAGACTTTGGTCAAGTGTTATAGGCTTTTCAGTTATACCACTACGTATGTCGGCTTATCTAGGATATTTATCAGCAATCTTAGGATTTATAGGGGGCATAGTAATCTTTATTAAAAAACTCCTAAACCCGGAAATGGCAATAGGATGGCCTTCCACTATGGTTGCGATATTTATATTTTCGGGTATTATGTTTCTATTTATGGGCCTTATGGGAGAATACATAGGAAGAATGTACCTTGCTCAAAACAATCAGCCACAATTTATTATCAAAAGTAAAAGAAATTTTGAATAATCAGTAGCGTATACAATGTATATTTTTGTAAAAAGAAAGGTTTGGATATAGTCGTGAAGAAGGTTATTATCCTAGGAGCAGGAATCTATCAGGTGCCACTTATAAAACAGGCAAAGTCAATGGGGCTGTATGTTATAGTTATAAGCATAAAAGGAAATTATCCCGGATTTGATTTGGCGGATAAATGTTATTATGTAGATACTAAAAATTACGAAGAGATACTAAAAATAGCATTGCAAGAAAGAATAGACGGAATATGCACAACAGGGACAGATGTTGCTGTTAAAACTATAGGATACGTGTGCGAAAAAATGAATTTACACGGGCTTGATATAGCTTCTGCAAATAGGGCCACAGATAAGTTTCTTATGAAAGAAGCATTCAAGAAGCACGGAGTAAGAACCTCAGATTTTATAAAAGCAAAAAAAGCAAAAGACGCAATAAACTTTTTAAATAATGTAAATAAAGCCATTGTTCTAAAACCGGTAGATAGCTCGGGAAGCCGAGGTGTTACAAAGGTACAAAGTGCCGAAGAAGTTATAAACAAGTTTGATGAAATATTAAAGTATTCCCGAAAAGACTATATTATTGCAGAAGAATTTGTAGAGGGAAATGAAATTGGCATAGATTTATTTGTTTATGAAAATAGAATTGTTCTTAATGCTGTCCATGGCAAAATGACATTTCATAACGGATATTCAGACGTTCCGATAGGACATTATTTTCCGTTTGAGGCATCTGATGAATTGTTAAAAGACATTAATACCGAAGCTGAAAATGTTGTAAAAGCAATGGGGTTTAATAATTGTGCAGTCAATATGGATGTTCTCATAAGGGACGAAAAAGCATACATTATTGAGGCAAGCGGACGTGCGGGTGCTACTTGTATACCTGAGTTAATAAGCAAATATTATGGATTTAACTATTATGAAAAAATTCTTAGAACTGCACTTGGCTGGGATGTGGATTTTGAAGTTTCAACTTTGTGCCCTTGTGCAGCCAAATTGCTAACTTCAAACAAAAGCGGAATTATCAAGAAACAGGAATACATAAAGGAAAAAGGTAGTTCGACAGAAGTTTCTTTTGACTACAATATTGGCGATTATGTAAATAAGTTTATGGTGGGTCCCGACAGAATAGGACACATTATTGTTAATGGGAATAATTTTGATGAAGAATCAAACATCATTTTTGAGGTGGAATAATGGATTTTATCAAAATAACAGACAAAAACTACGATCAGATAGAAACAGTTTACTCTATTTTAAAAGCCTCCGGTGTTTATATGATGAATACCTTTGGACTTATGCATTGGTCTAAACCATATAGCAGAGAAAAAATCGCGCTTGACATTGAAAATAAAGATGTTTATATTGTCAGAGACAAAAATGAAAGTGTTGCAACTTTTATGCTGTCTGATGAAACAAGCTATTACTTCGAGGATATTCCTGATGAAAATGCCATATATTTAAGCAAACTCGCAGTAAAACCGGATATTGTAAATTCAGGAATAGGAACTCTATGTATGAAGTA
>JAZNWB010000097.1:0-2342 GCA_045593125.1 Congzhengia sp.
ACAGATGCCATTAAATCAGAAATTCTAGAATATATTAAAAGTAACAAAACTCTTCATGACGTAAAGGCGGATAGCCTGTGCTTGGTTGGTGGAGGAGTAAGAGCTGCAAAAAAACTTTCAACGCTTGTTTTAAACAGTGAAAATCTGAGCGTTGACGGCGTGGAACGTATGCTTGATACATTTATTGCAGATAAAGCGTCTCTTTCACTATTTGAAAAAATTGTTCCTAAAAGAAAGTACACAATCTGCCCGGGACTTGCCATATATTCAGCAATCGGAGGGTATTTTGGTGCAGATAAAATATATATAAGTGACAAAGGAATTAAAGAGGGCTATGTAAAAAAATACTTAGTTCATTAAATTTAATACTATTGTTATTGTTTTTTAATATATTGATGGTAGAATTACAGTAGAGAAATACGCACGAAAGAAGGTATTGATATGAAAAGATTTTTAAGCGTATCTTTAATAGCACTCCTTTCGGTTATTATTCTTCTGTCAGGATGTACATTTTTGGGAGGCCGTGACGCGTCCTTAGAGGACACGGCTTCTGTATATTATATTGAGGGCAATGGCTCAGCACTGGTTGAGGCTATTGTAACATTGCCTGACTCATCCAAGAAGGCTCAGGTAAAGTACCTGATTGAGCAGCTGCTCAATCCTCCTAAGGGAAAATTAAGTCCCCTATGCGATGGAACGCAGCTTAATTCTGTAACCATTAAGGACGAAATTGCAGTCGTTGATTTTTCTGATGAATTTGAAGAATTTGACGAATTAAGAAACGCCTTAGCACCTGCTGCTGTGGCAAAAACCTTGTGTTCACTTGATTACATTTCGGGTGTAAGTATTTTGGTTGACGGCGAAGAGGCAATGGGCAGCGACGGTAAACCTTTAGGAGTCATTATGGAAAGTGACGTAGTAGGCGAGGGCAAGGCAGAAAGTACCAAGGCAAAGGTGTTGTTGTATTTTGCCAACGACATGGGCGACGGACTTTCGTCAGAATCCCGAGAGGTTGAAGTGGCAGCAGCAAGCACGGTAGAAAAAGCAATCGTTGAGGAACTTATAAAGGGTCCTAAAAACGCAGGAAGTATAGGCATTATTCCTACAGAAACCAAAGTGATTTCCGTAGAAACCAAAAATGGCGTATGCTTTGTTAACCTGTCAAAAGAGTTTGTAAATAAATATCAGGGGGGCACAGCAGGAGAAACGCTGGCAGTATATTCAGTTGTAAATTCTTTGACGGAATTGGGCACAATTGATTCCGTGCAGTTCCTGATTGAAGGCGAAAAACGTGATGAATTTGTTCATATGGTAATTAATGAACCTATTTCTCGTGATGCAAGTATAATAAAGAAATGATAAAAAGCACCCGTCGGGTGCTTTTTTAATTGACAAGTTGGATATACTAATGATATAATACAATAGAATGGTTATGTTTGGAAAAATGCATATTTTGGAGGAATTCTAATGAACAGAACATATGTAAGAGACATTAAAAACAATATAGGCGAAGTTGTTAAAGTACAGGGCTTCGTTGAAAATTTCCGTAATTCAAGAGCGATGGCGTTCATCGTTTTAAAGGATATTACAGGAAAAATTCAGGTAACAATAGAAAAAGAGCAGCACCCCGAAATGGAGGCAGCTCTGGATACATTAACAGGCGACTCCGTTATTACAGTAGTTGGTAAGGTTATAGAAAACGAATACGTTAAGATGGGCGGTATTGAGATTCTTCCTGATGAGCTTTTTGTTGAAAGTGTGGCAGATGCTCTTCCCATCACAAGAAAGGAAATTCCCGCAACAAAGAAAAAGCAGGCAGTTGAGCGTTCTTCAATCGACCAGAGAATTGATTTCCGTTGGATTGACCTAAGAACAGATGAAAATCAGCTTATGTTCAAGGTACAGACAGCTTTTGTTGCCGCAATGCGTGAATTTTTATTGGGCAAGGAATTTATAGAAATTCACTCACCTAAATTAATCGGTGCAGCGTCCGAGAGTGGTTCTGATGTTTTTGAAGTTAAGTATTTTGACAGGAACGCATATCTTGCACAGAGTCCTCAGTTCTACAAGCAGATGGCTATGGCAAGCGGATTTGAAAAAATCTTTGAAGTTGGTCCTGTTTTCCGTGCAGAAAAATCCTTTACAAGCAAGCACACTACAGAATTCACAGGCTTCGACCTTGAGTTCAGCTATATAAAGGACTATCGTGATGTAATGCAGCTAGAAGCAGAACTTTTAACCTATGCATTGGAAAAGGTAGCAGACAAATACGGTAAAGAAATCGAAGAAATGTTCGGTATCCCCGTAGTTGTTCCCAAGCTTCCTTTCCCTGTTGTAACACT
>JAZNWB010000098.1:0-17779 GCA_045593125.1 Congzhengia sp.
ACAAATCTCTTACCTACTCTGCTGCCGTCATGTTGATACTTGCTCTTTTAAAATTGGAAGACGACATCCGCGATGAGCATTCTGTAAAAGCAACACTTGCATACTTCGCACTATCGGGTACAAAGCGAAAAATTAAAAAACACTACGGCGACCTCTACTTGACTTGCCGTGAACAAATAAATAAATTGGGCGTTTTGGAGAAAGATAAGGTAACAGATGTTGACAGATTGTCAGATGTGTTTGCTCATCTTTTAGAAATTCTGTTCGTTCCTGATTTTATAAATGATGAAACTCAAAGAAGGATACTTGCCCACATGGGGTATATGTTGGGGCGGTTTATATACATTCTTGATGCCTATGAAGATATGGAAAAGGACAGGAAGAAAAAATCCTTTAATCCCTTTTTACTGGCAGGAGATATTCCGCAAAAAGAAGATTTGCGTGAACTTCTTACATTTAATCTGAGTAGTCTTGCCAACAGCTACGAGCTGCTTGACTTAAAAATAAACAAACCAATTTTAGACAATATTATTTATCTCGGTTTATCAGGGGTACTTGACAAAACTATAGAAGGAGAAATCAAAAATGCGTGACCCATATGAGGTTTTAGGTGTACCAAAAAACGCCACACCCGACGAAATTAAATCAGCTTACAGAAAGCTTGCAAAACAATATCATCCCGATAGGTATATAGGAAATCCCCTTGCGGATTTAGCAGCTGAAAAATTCAAAGAAATTAACGAAGCATATGACACCTTGACAGGCGGTTCAGAAAATTACTCTTACAACACAGGGAACTCAGCTGGTGGTGCAGGAGAATTTGCTCGTATACGCAATCTCATAGATATGGCACAATTCGAGCAGGCTGAACATATGCTCGACAGCATCACAAACAGAGATGCCGAATGGTTCTATTTAAAAGGCGTAATCTGTGTTCGTCGCGGCTGGCACGCTCAGGGTATAAACTTTATCCGTCAGGCTGTTAATCTGCAACCTAACAACATGGAATACAGACGTATGCTCGCAGCATTGGAAAATCAGACACGACAGTATCGTGATGTAGGCGGTACAATGAACAATACAGATATGTGCAACTGTTGTTCAAACCTGATTTGCGCTGACTGTTGTTGTGAATGTATGGGCGGAGATTTAATCCCTTGTTGCTGATGAGGTGATATTATGACTAAAAAGTTTACTGTAGCCTCCATTATGACCGCTCTTGCCTTAGTGTGCCTTTTCGGTTCAGCTTATCTTCCAACAGGAAGAATAACCCTTTTGGCTGTTACCTCTATGTGCATATTGGTCACGGTAGCACAATGTGGCACACGCTATGGCTGGCTGCAATATGCAGCAACGTCAATTTTGGCAATATTACTTATACCATTCAAGTTTCAGGTGCTCATATTTATCGTACTTTTAGGATACTATCCAATGGTTAAGCTATATATTGAAAGAATAGAAAAACTGTGGCTTGAATGGATTGTAAAAATATTATTTTTTACTGCACTGTTGATTATTGCTTATTTTGTGGTAAAATATTTCTTAGTTAGACATATCTCATTTGGGGCAATATTTGACATTGTAATGACACACCTTCTTTTGGTTGTTATTATTGCCGAGGTAATTTTTGTAATATACGATTATTTGCTTAGCTTTTTTGCTAGGTTTTATAATGAAAATATAAAGGATAGGATAAGATAAAAATGACAAAAAGACTTGTTTCACTAATTCTATGTATTATTTGCACACTTACCGTTTTTTGTGCATGCGGAAAAAACGAAGGAAACGTAATTTCTCTTCCTGTTGCAGAGTTTAATCCCAATATTTCAAAGCCAGAAGGTGCCTTTGGAGAGGAATCAGGGGGATTATTGACTGCAACAGGTGGTCTGTCTGTTATGGGGACTGACTTCTTAAAGCTTATGATTGAGGGAAAGGAATACGAGTTTGTTATTTCTCCTGAACTACAAAGACAGATTGATATCTTCAACAGGGATAAGGACGACTTGAAAATTATGATTGGTACAATGTTAAAGCTTTATTATGAAAAGAAAGATTTAGTCTTTATCGCAACAGATATGGAAATTATAACCGCAAACTAAGAAAGAGCCGACATATATCGGCTCTTTCTTAGTTTATAATTAAGCAAATAGTAATTATTTTGTCGAAATTTGTTGATAAAATTCATAATTAATGTTACAATCAAATAGAGTATTTAAAAGAGGTGCTTTATGAATACTGTATTTATTGTAAATCCCAAAGCAGGACAAGGAAAAAACATAGAAAATTTAACAACGGAAATAGCGTCCGCTAACGCTATGTACTATATTACAAAATCCGTAGGAGATGCAACAGAATTTGTCCGTAACTATTGTAGAACACATGGCCCTGCAAGGTTTATTGCCTGTGGTGGTGACGGAACACTGAACGAAGTATTAAACGGCATAGCAGGATTTGATGCCGAAATCGGTGTTTTGCCAATAGGCACAGGAAATGATTTTTGCAGAAATTTTCAGGGAGCTTTTCACAACGTGCATGCACTTATAGATGCACCCTGTCGTGCAATAGATGTCATTCGCTATACAACTAATGGTAATACCCGTTTGTGTGCAAATATGTTTAATATAGGTTTTGACTGTAACGTGGCAGATATGGTTTCAGATATGAAGAAAAAACCGTTTGTTTCCGGCTCTTTAGCTTACTTTATGTCAATCCTTGTTGCTCTTATAAAGAAAAAAGGTGCTAACTTGAAATTAGAAATTGACGGCGAAGACTTCCTTGATGGTCACATACTTCTTACCTCTGTGGCAAACGGCAAATTTTGTGGCGGCGGAATCATGAGTAATCCTCTATCTGATATTTGCGACGGGTATATAGATGTAAATGTCATATATAACATCCCCAGACGCAAGTTTATACCACTTCTTCCCCGTTATATGAAGGGTACACACATTAAACTCAAAAATATAGAAAAATACATATACAACACAAAATGTCAAAAAATAAAAATCACTCCCAACAACCCGAATTTCAGAATATGCGTAGACGGAGAAATACATGATGCAGGCGTAGTTGAGTTTGAGATTTTACCAAAGGCAATAAATTTCGTAACACCGGAATAAACAAAAAGAGTTGTCGCAATGCGACAACTCTTTTTATATTAAAATTTGATTTTAGCCTTCGTAAACGAGATTTTTAGCAATCATATCATCTACATTTATAGCATCCCACCAAGCACCTGAGATATCAACCTTTTTAGATACTTCTTTGCCTTCTAAAGCAAATACAGCTTGTTCCACTGCCTGATAACCAATCTGGAATGAATCCTGAGCAACTGCACCTACGAGTTTAGGACCAGTTGTAGCCTTCATCCATTCAATCTGCTTAGAACCTGCGTCATAACCACAGAATTTGATTGCATCATACTTTGTACCTGCTGCAGCAATAGCATCATAAACCTGCTTTACAACACCTTCATTTGTCATGAATATTGCTGCTGCACCTTTTTCTGATAAAGCTTCTAAAGCTGCCTTGTACGCATTATCTGCATCACCAGGTTTAACTTCTTTTTCGATAACATACTTGCCCTTTGTTGTAGCGTCAGCGTCTGCAAGTTCTTTAAACTTATCGATAAAGCCCTGTGCTCTGTCAATACCTGTCTGTGTTTCGTCGTGCTGAATAACACCAACAACAAATTTGTCGGCTGCAGCGATGTCTGCCTTTAAAGCTTCAAAGAACTTTTCAGCGTCAATCTGAGCTGCTAAATAGTTACTTGTAGCAACTGATGAAACGATGGGGTTCTTATTCGCTGCATCTAATGCTTCAATGTCCTTTGCCCAGATACCGCTGTCGAACTGAACAACAGGAATTTTAGCATCATATGCCTGTGAAAGCATATCAACGAAACCTTCACCGATTGTACCAAGTACTAATGCCTTAGCACCACTTGAAAGTGCAGTCTGAACCATTTCCATCTGTGAGGGAAGGTCTTTTGCTGATTCTGATGCGGGACCCCTGAATGTGATATTGTAGCCGTACTTTGCGCCTGCAGCCTCTGCACCTGCCTTAACTGATTGCCAGAAAGCATGTGATTCACCCTTCGCTACCACTGCGATTGTGCCTTTGTCTGCATCGTTGCCGCTACCACCACAGCCAACGAGCATTGCTGTTGCTAACACAAATACTGTTAACAATGCGATTAACTTTTTCATAACTAATTTCCTCCTTTTTATTTAATGCACAGTCAGATGACCAATTGCATTTAATTGACTGATTTCGTTTCTTCTGCTATCTTTTTCCCTTTTTTGGGTTTTTCGATTTTTACTTTACCCGCATTTTTATTCTTTATTACATCCATTAACACCGCAACTACAACGATAACACCTGTTAACACGTATGTTACATATGTTGAGTTGACATTTAAGTTGAACTTTGCAAGCACAAAGTTAAGACCACTTCTGATTACAACAAGCATTACAGCACCAATAACCGAACCTGCAATTGATGCTGTACCGCCGTTTGCAGACGTACCGCCGATATATACGCCCGCAATTGCATCAAGTTCCATACCATTACCCGTTGCTGTTGCAACTGTTGCAAATGACGCTGACCAGAATATTGCCGCAATACCTGTTGAGATACCTGCTATAACATAAGCGATAATCTTATATTTGTCTGTGTTAATACCCGAAAGTCTTGTTGCTTCTTCGTTACTACCGATAGATAAAATATAACGACCGATTTTACACTTGTACATTAAATACATACAAATCAAAGCAAAAAGAACAACCCATATTAATCCTACGGGAATACCATTATAGTTTGAAAAAATCTTATTAAACCATGTACCGCTAGGATAGAAAACGTTGGGGATTGAAACGATAATAGCAGCAAGACCTCTGCCAAACATCATTGTACCCAATGTTGCAATAAATGCGGGAATTTTAAGTTTTGCAACTAAAATACCATTGATAAGACCAATCAGTGCACCAATTGCAATCATAACGGGGATTGTAAAACCTAAAGGCATACCGCCCATGTAGAGCTTGCCTGCAATAATCGCTGCTGCAATACAGGTTGTACCGATTGACAAATCAATCCCACCTGTTGCAATAACAAATGTTACACCAAGACCCATAATAGCGTAGGGAGCTAATGACTGAGCCATACTTACTATGTTAAACTTATTTAAAAAGTTAGGGTTTAACGCCCAGAAAATAAGTACCAAAACCGCCAAAGCTGCAATAATAATCATATTCTGCATACCTTTTTTGGCGATTGAGGCTAATATGTTAGGTTTGTTTTCTGCGTTTTTCATTTTCTCATTCCTCTCTCATTGTAGCTAAAGCCATTATTTTTTCCTGAGTTGCATCGGCAATGTCAAGCTCACCAGTGATTCTGCCTTCGCACATTACTACAACTCTGTCACTAAGTCTTTGAACCTCTGAAAGCTCAGAAGAAATCATAATAACTGATTTACCCTGACTTGCCAATTCTTCCATAAGTGTATACATTTCACTTTTAGCACCTATGTCAATACCACGTGTAGGCTCGTCAAAAATAAATATATCAGAATTTTTAAGTAACCATCTTGCAATAATTACCTTCTGCTGGTTACCGCCTGACAGATTTCTTAAAATCTGCTTCATTGAAGGGGTCTTTGTTTTAAGCTTTGCATTTTCCTTTTCTGCTGCCGCATCAATTTCTGCGTCATTTATCCAGCCACCATGGATATAATCGTCAAGGTTACTTAAAACAGAGTTTTCTGACACCGACTTATCAAGTAACAGTCCGTATCTCTTTCTGTCCTCAGATAAGTAGCAAATTCCGTATTTTACCGCTTCCTCGGGTGTTTTGATATTAACCTTTTTGCCGTTAATATAGATTTCTCCCGAATCAATTTTGTCAGCACCGTAAATCGCTCTTGCTACTTCGGTACGACCTGCACCCATAAGACCCGAAAAACCTAAAATCTCACCACGATGGAGCTTGAAGCTTACATCTTTAATTTCCTTGCCGCGGTTTAAGTTTTTAACTTCTAACACAACAGGGGCATCTTCGGGGACCGTGCTAGCTTCTTTTTTGTCGCCGTAGATAACACGGCCAACCATCATTTTAACTATTTCGTCCTTTGTTGTGTCGGCAGTGATAAGTGTACCTACATACTCGCCATCACGCATTACAGTAATTCTGTCTGAAATTCTGTTGATTTCGTCCATACGGTGTGATATGTAAATCATACCGATACCCTTTGCCTTTAAATCACGCATAATGGCAAAAAGTTCTTCAACCTCAACCTGAGTAAGTGCCGCTGTGGGCTCGTCTAAGATTAAGATTTTTGAGTCGTGAGAAACCGCTTTTGCAATTTCAACCATCTGTTGTTTTCCAACTGTCAATGTGCCCAGTATTGCACCCGGGTCAATGTCCACACCAATTCTGTCAAACAGAGCTTTTGCATCACGTTCCATCTTTTTGTCGTCAATGTAAACACCATTAATCATAGGCTCTCTGCCTATGTAGATGTTCTGAGCAACTGTCAAATGGTTCATCATGTTAAGTTCCTGATGAATAATGCTGATACCTGCCTCCTGAGAATCCTTTATAGTATTAAACTCAACAGGCTTATCAAATAACACAACCTCACCGCCGTCGCGTTTGTAAATACCACACAACACCTTCATAAGGGTTGATTTACCGGCGCCGTTTTCTCCCATAAGAGCATGAACCTCACCCTCACGGAGCTCCAGGTTTACGGATTTCAAGGCGTGAACTCCTGAAAATCTCTTGTCTATTCCTTTCATTTCAAGAATGACCTTTTCCATAATTACCCTCCCTTATCTTTATATAAATTTATTAAAAACACATTCCTCTAATCAAATGATAGCATATGTTTTTTGAACCTGTCAACAGGAAAAACCTGACTAAAAACAGCAAAAAATATTAATATCAAAAAACAGAAAACGTTAATTTCTTTAAAATGTGATATTTGCTAACTTTTCAGAGATTATTTTTCGTTTTTTGTGTGTTTTTAACAAAAATATCCGTTAAATCTTAGCAGAAAACAAAAAAAATTGCATTTTTACACAAAAGATTATATAATACTAACTACTTATTGACTTACTAGAAATAATATGAGTAAATTCAAAAAATATACTCTTTAACAACACAGTTTGTCTGTTGCTTTTTTACGGGGGAGTTATGATAAAGCGTTTTCTTGATTTAACTAAATTTGAATTCTGCCTTTGGATAACATCTATTGTTGTAGTCTGCCTTTCGTTCATTATACCCGAAGAAAAAGACTACCTTACATTGATAGCATCATTAATCGGAGTTACTGCTCTGATATACGTGGCAAAGGGTTATGTAATTGGTCAGGTTTTGTCTGTGGTTTTTGCCGTATTTTATGGAATAATCTCATTTTACTTCCGCTACTATGGGGAGGTTATAACATATCTTTGTATGACCGCACCAATTGCAATTATGGCTGTCATTTCATGGCTCAGACATCCATATCAAGGGACAAAGGAAGTCACTGTCAACAAAATGACAAAAGGTCAGTGCGTACTTATGTGGGGACTTACACTGATTGTAACCACTGCCTTTTACTTTATACTGAGATACTTCAATACCGCAAATCTCATATTCAGTACCATATCCGTTACTACAAGTTTTTTGGCATCATATATGACCTTTATGCGAAGTCCGTACTACGGAATAGGCTATGCTTCAAACGATGTGGTTCTGGTTGTTTTGTGGATTTTAGCATCTGTTTCTAATCCCTCATATATTCCAATGATACTCTGCTTTGTTATGTTTTTGATAAATGATTTATATGGCTTTTATAACTGGAGAAGAATTGAAAATAAACAAAAAGACTTGGCATAAGCCAAGTCTTTTTAATTACTTTTCTTCAATGATTTCTTTTCCGCCCATATAAGGTCTTAAAGCCTCAGGGATACTCACACTGTATTTTTCGCCGTCAAACATTAAGTTGTTCTCTAAGAATGCAATCAACATTCTGGGAGGTGCAACAACTGTGTTGTTAAGTGTGTGAGCAAAGTACTTTTTGCCGTCTTCACCCTTAATACGAATGCCAAGTCTTCTTGCCTGAGCATCACCAAGATTTGAACAAGAGCAAACTTCAAAGTACTTCTGTTGTTTGGGAGACCACGCCTCTACGTCGTATGATTTAACCTTTAAATCTGCCAAATCACCTGAGCAACATTCCAAAGTGCGAACAGGAATGTCTAGTGAGCGGAACAACTCTACGCTGTAGCTCCACATTTTATGGAACCATTCCATACTGTCCTCAGGCTTACAAACAACAATCATTTCCTGCTTTTCAAACTGGTGGATACGATAAATTCCACGTTCCTCAATACCATGAGCACCCTTTTCCTTACGGAAACAGGGTGAATAGCTTGTTAAAGTCATAGGAAGCTTTGCTTCGTCTGTTAATGTATCAATAAATTTACCAATCATTGAATGTTCTGATGTTCCGATTAAGTAGAGGTCCTCGCCCTCAATTTTATACATCATTGCATCCATTTCTTCAAAGCTCATAACGCCTGTTACAACGTTACTTCTTATCATAAAGGGCGGGATGTGATAGATAAAGCCCTTATCAATCATAAAATCACGGGCATAAGCCAGAACTGCACTGTGGAGTCTTGCGATATCGCCCATCAGATAGTAAAAGCCTTCGCCTGCAACACGGCCCGCTGATTCTTTGTCAATTCCTGCAAACTTCTCCATAATATCCATATGATAAGGAATTTCAAAGTTAGGACAAGTTTTTTCACCAAACTGTTCAACCTCAACGTTTTCCTCATCGTTTTTACCAATCGGAACGCTATCATCAATAATGTTGGGGATAGCAAGCATATTTTTTCTGATTTTTTCTTCTAAGATTGCCTCTTCCTCAGCTAAAGCCTTTAACTCCTCAGCCTGGTCAGAAACCAACTTTTTCATTGCTTCTGCTTCATCACGCTTGCCCTGACCCATTAAGGTACCGATTTCTTTACTGATTTTATTTCTGTTTGCACGAAGTGTATCTGCACGCTGTGTAACTTCCAATTTTTTATCATGAAGTTCAATAACTTCATCAACCAAAGGAAGTTTATGGTCAGAAAACTTCTTTTTGATATTTTCTTTTACTAATTCAGGATTTTCTTTTACAAATCTGATGTCTAACATCTTAATCTCTCCTCTTTTGAGTTCATAAACTATAATATACCATAAATTTACTTTACTTTCAACATTCTTTTTTTATTTTTTCCTATATCTGCAATACAGTTGAGTAAAAAGGGACGTAAAAACAAAGTGTGTGTCCAAAAAAACTTATAAAGTCTGTAAAATGTACTTTTGCAATCTATAAATTTTTCCTTGCGGTAAAAGCCTGCCGCCTTTGCCACAATCTGTTCGGAATTTACAGGGTATTCTTTTTTAGTTTCGTAATCACCCATAGTGACATAAGCACCATGCTTTTTTCCTACTATTCTGTGAAGTATATAGCTTCCGTCAGGGCGTCTGTAAAGGGGCACATCGCCAACCTTGATACTGTCAGCCCTAACCAGCAACACACTGTCCCTTCGGCTTACCACAAGGGGGTACATACTGTAGCCCGAAATTTTAAGCTTTACACTGCCGCCTGAGGCAATAGTTGCTTCAATCAGAGGGAGCATTGTTTCCATATCCGTTTGTTTTATTTCTGCCACTATTCCCTCCCCTTTCTTATACCTTCAAAAAAGTCAGTGAGTATTTTTTTACATTCTGTTTCTTCTATTCCGCCGAAAATTTCCGTTTTATAATCATAACATCCCTCACGAAGTACATCACATTTTCCTCCGCAGGCACCGCTTTTTGTATCATAAGCACCAAAGTAGACCTTGTCAATCTTACACAGGGCACAAGCACCTATACACATAGCACAAGGCTCTAAGGTTACATAAAGCTCGCAGCCCAAAAGATTTTTTGTGCCAAGGACATTTAATGCTTCATTTATAGCAAGCATTTCAGCGTGATGTGTAGGGTTCTGATTCTTTTCCGTGAGATTGTGTGCACGTGCTACGAGTTTTCCATCTTTTACAACAACAGCACCGACAGGAACCTCTGGTTCCATTGCTGCTTTTTTGGCTTCGATTATTGCTTCCTGCATAAATTTATTCACGGTTCTTTACCTCATACATAAGGATTGACGCAGCAACACCCGCATTTAACGACTCTGCCTTACCACTCATAGGAATATATGCTATTTCATCGGAAATATCAAGAATATCTTTTGACACTCCGCTTCCCTCATTACCCACAACGAATATGTGGTTATTTTTTACTGTCATTTTTTTAAGTTCTACGCTCTGTCCGTATAGTGCGGTAGAAGTTATCATAAAATTGTTCCTGACACCTTTTAAAAATTCAGCATTTTTATTTCGTATAATCTTGATATTAAATACAGACCCCTGTGTTGAGCGTATTACTTTAGGTGAATATACATCTGCACATCCCTCAGATAAAATAACGCCGTCAAAAGAAAAAGCATCTGCTGTACGGATAATCGTTCCCACATTTCCGGGGTCCTGAAGATTATCACAGTATATGTATCTACCATCTTTAAGAGCAGCTTCTTTTTCTTCCATTTTTACTACCGCCACTACCTCCTGCGGGGTTTTTGTGTCAGAAATTTTCTCTATAATACTACGCGGCACTATTGTTATATCGCAAGAAAATTTATCCTTGTTATTTGAATAATACTCCTCTGTCATCAATACGTTTTCGACACAATAGCCAGAGTTTACAGCCATTTCAGCAAGGTGTTCTCCTTCAGCAAGAAAAAGTCCCGCCTCATCTCTGTTTTTTTTGGAGGAGAGTTTCGCCAACATCTTTATATATTCATTTTGTGTCGATGTAATTTTTCTTATTTCCATAGCATACTCCGATTTAAATGCTTTTGTCAAAAGCGACTGCATAGCAGCCGCTTTTATTTTTTAATAATAAAGTTTACCGTTTTCGTGTTTTGCCTCATAGCTGACATTTATACCTAATTTTTTCAATACCTTTTCATCCTCGGCACTCAAAATTACGGTAAAGTGAGCATCGCTTCCACGTAAGTTCTTGAGTTGCTCTTTTGCCTTTCTTGCCACATCGGAATTAAGAGCCGAAATGGTAAGAGCAATGAGAATTTCATCGGTATGGAGTCTGGGATTCTTGTTCTTCAGATATTCTGTTTTTAAGTTGCATATAGGTTCTAATACGTGAGCTGATATTAAATGTGTAGGCTTGTCAATACCACCTAAAAGCTTTAATGCATTTAGTAACAGTGCAGATGCCGCACCTAATGTGTCAGAGGTTTTTCCTGTAACAATACGTCCGTCAGGAAGAACCATTGCTGCTGCAGGTGCACCTGTTTCTGCTTCTTTTTCCAAGGCCTTAGGAACTGCAGGAGAATACTGAGGTGTGATTCCGACCTGATTCATTAAAAGCTTTATCTTCTCTACCTGATTATCAGAGCCCTTGCCACGAAAGGCTTCGGTAGACGCCGCAAAATATCTGCGAACTATTTCACGCTTTGAAGCATCACGGCAAGCCTCATCATCTAAGATACAGTTACCTGCCATATTTACTCCCATATCTGTAGGAGATTTGTAAGGGGATGACCCTTGAATTTTTTCAAAAATTGTATTTAAAACAGGGAAAATTTCAACATCTCTGTTGTAGTTTACCGCAACTTCACCATAAGCATCATAATGGAACGGGTCAATCATATTAACGTCGTTCAAATCCGCAGTTGCAGCTTCGTACGCAAGATTTACGGGATGGTTAAGGGGCAAATTCCATACAGGGAAGGTTTCAAACTTTGCATATCCTGCTTTGATTCCATGCTTGTAATCATGATACAACTGGCTAAGACAAGTTGCCATCTTGCCACTACCTGGACCGGGAGCGGTAATTACTACCAATGAGTGAGTTGTTTCTATATACTCATTTTTACCTAAACCATTTTCACTTACAATGTGAGGAATATCTGAAGGATACCCTGCTATTGTATAATGACGGAAACACCTTATTCCACGTTTTTCCAAAAGTTTATAAAACGCATTTGCCTGAGGTTGTTCATTAAAGCGTGTCAGCACTACTCCGCCAACGTAGAGTCCCATCTCACGAAATGTATCAATCAACCTCAAAACGTCATTATCATAGGTAATGCCTAAATCTCCGCGGGTTTTATTTGCCTGAATATCTTCTGCATTGATTGTTATTACAATCTCTAAATCGTCCTTTAACTGTTGAAGCATTCTTATTTTGCTGTCAGGCTCAAAGCCTGGCAATACTCGTGATGCGTGGTAATCATCAAAAAGCTTACCGCCAAACTCTAAATAAAGTTTGCCGCCGAACTGTGCAATACGTTTCTTTATCTGCTCTGATTGCATAGTAAGATATTTCTCATTTGAAAAGCCTGTCTTGTTCGTAATGCACACTTCCTTTACGTAATAATAACAGATTAATTGTACCACAATTTATTACATTTTAAAAGCATTATTTTAAAAAAAAGACGTTTTTTTAAAAAAAATGTATTGATTTGGGTGTTTTTTGTGATATTATTAAAATGTAAATTATTTTCGGAGGTAAAATCATGGTAAAACATATGATTATATGGTCACTCAAAGACGACATTGACAAAGAATCAGTAAAAGTAGAAATCAAAAAACAGTTAGAGGGTTTAGTGGGAAAAATTGATGGTCTTTTGGAAATGAAAATCATCACAAACGGCCTTCCCTCATCAAAGGGCGACCTTTTAATGGATTCCACATTTGAGTCAAATGATGCCTTAAAGGCTTATGCTGTTCATCCTCTACACGTGGCTATTGCAGACGGCATTGTTAGACCAAACACAGCGAGCCGTGCAGCTTATGATTATGAGATATAAACATTGAGTTAATTTTATCAGGGACCGATGTTCACATCGGTCCCTGATTCATTCTTTTTAATATCCAAAATGAAAATCAAAGATTTTCTGCCAAGTCATAAATAAGACGCTCGGTTTTTTCCCAACCGAGACAGGGATCGGTTATTGATTTTCCATATACATTTTCTTCGCATCTTTGTGCTCCGTCTTCTATATAGCTTTCTACCATAAGACCTTTTACAATTTTTCTGATATCTTCAGTGTGACGACAACTGTGGAGGACTTCCTTCGCGATTCTGGGTTGTTCTTCCCATTTTTTACCTGAGTTTGCATGGTTTGTATCAACTATAACTGCAGGATTTAAAAGTCCTGAAGCTTCATAGTTTTCCGCAAGATGAATGAGATCTTCGTAGTGGTAGTTGGGCATTGACTGTCCATGCTTATTTACATATCCTCTCAATATTGCATGAGCCAATGGATTGCCGTGGCTTTCTACCTCCCAGCCTCTGTAAATAAAGGTATGCCCGTGTTGTGCTGCCGTAATTGAATTCATCATGACCGAAATATCCCCTGCAGTGGGATTTTTCATACCAACAGGAATATCAAGTCCACTTGCAGTAAGACGGTGTTTCTGATTTTCCACAGATCTGGCACCGATTGCAACATATGATAAAACATCCGAAAGATATCTGTAATTTTCAGGATAAAGCATTTCATCAGCACAGGTAAATCCCGTTTCTTTCATCGCCCTTATGTGCAGATTTCTGATTGCAACAACGCCCTTTAGCATATCCTCTCCCTTGTTCGGGTCAGGCTGATGGAGCATTCCCTTGTATCCATCACCCGTGGTACGGGGCTTGTTTGTATAAATTCGTGGGATGATAAGAATTTTATCAGCTACCTTTTCCTGAACCCATCGCAACCTCGAAATATAGTCTATCACACTGTCATCCTTGTCTGCAGAGCAAGGACCGATAATTAATATAAACCTTTTATCCCTACCTTCAAAAATTGCTTTTATCTCTTCGTCTCTCTTTAACTTCAACGCTTCCATCTCAGGTGTTACAGGGTATTGGCCTTTTATATCCATAGGTATCGGTAGTTTGCGTTTGAATTCCATGTTCATTTTATATTCCTCCAATAAATTATTTTTTATCAAACAACATTCTTCGTTCTGTTGAATGACGCATCATTTTTCTCATTCCGTCAATATCCTCTGTTTCAAGCATTTTCTTAAGCTCATTGAATTTGTCTATAAACATATCCATATGATTTAACAGAACATCTTTATTTTCTACAAAAAGTTCACTCCACATAACGTCATTAATGCGTGCAATACGAGTTAAGTCTCTGAAAGAGTCGCCCGTGAATTTCTCCATATTTTCTCTGTCGTTACACGTCATAAGAGTAATAGCGATACAGTGGGTAAGCTGTGATAAAAATCCAATCATCTCATCATGCTCTTCAGGAGATAGAGTTGTAACATTCGAAAATCCCAAGAGTCTTCCAAGCTCCATACAGGTTCTAATTGCGTCGGGAGTGTTTTTTTCGGTAGGGGTAACAATATAGTTTGCTCCCACAAACATCTTGTCCGTACTGTTTTCAACTCCCGAAACCTCACGTCCAGCCATAGGGTGTGCCGCTATAAATTCAACGTCATGACGAAGAATATTTTGTATTTTGTACACAATGCTTCCCTTGACACCGGTAACATCGGTTATTAATGCCCCACTCTTTAACAAATTTTGATTTCTCTCAATCCATTCTACAAAAACATGAGGGTATAAGGCAAATATCACAAGGTCAGCATCTTTTATCATTTTTTCATCAAGCTCAGTCGAGCCTTCGTCTATAATTTTTTCCTTAAGGGCATACTCTATTGAGCTTTGCTCCTTTGTGATAGCACTGATATGAAATCCGTAACGCTTAAGAACTTTTGCATAACTCCCTCCCAAAAGTCCAAGACCTACTATCAGTATTTTTTTGCTTATATCTACTATCATTTCTTATTCTCCCTTATATCTCGCTGTGTGGTGCAAACGAGCCAACTACCTTAAGCTTATCACATTCTTTGTTTAATTCAGAAAGCATTTTTTCACCTTTTTCTGTGTTGGTTGTACCATCTATTTCAATATAAAAATAATATTGCCAGGAATGTTTCTTTAGAGGTCTGCTTCTTAGGGCAGTCATGTTATACCCGTATTTTCCAATGATACTCAAGGCATTCGCCAAAGAACCCGCTTCATTCTTTACTGTAAACATCAGGACGGAATTTGACATTTCAGGAGTGGTTGCAGGAACCCTTGAAAGAACTGCAAACCGAGTTGTATTTTCACCACTTTTATTTACGTTTGATTCCAAAACTTTAAGCCCGTAAATTTCTGCCGTTTCAACACTTGCTATTGCACCAAGAGTTTTATCGTTCATTTCTGCAACAGTTCTTGCGGCAATCGCTGTATTGTTTGCTTCCTCTGTTTCAAAGCCTCGATTTTTTATGTAGTCGTGGCACTGAGAAAGTGCCTGAGGATGGCTAGTTACTTTTTTTATATCATCAACGCTTGCACCTTGAACTCCCAATAAATTCTGATGAATTTCCAGTTCATAAATTCCGTTTATGTACAGACATCCCGAAAAGATAAGGTCAATGGTCTGTCCTACTTCACCTGCGTAACTGTTTTCTATAGGAAGTACCGCCACATCGCTCTCACCATTTACAACAGAGTCATAGGCAGATTTAAAGTCACGATAGGAAACTCTGTTACTGTCAGGAAAAATTCTACCTGCTGCTATATGTGCAAAGGCACCCTCAACACCGCTGTATGCCACCTTTAATCCGTTTTGCAAGCGATATTGATACGCTCGCGAAACTGACATCATATTTTTGATATAGTCTATATAATATCCCTTGATTACATCGTCATCTATTAATGCAGAATTCTTTTCTATGACTGCCTCTTCTCTTTTTTGGTCTAAAATCGGTAACCCAAATTCTTTTTTATATTCAAAAACCATTTCAGCTGCTCTCATTCTTTTTGCAAAAAGTTTAGCCATCTGAGAATCTACTTCATTTATGATTTTTCTTGCCTGTTCAAGCTTGCTTGACATTTTCCCATCTCCTTATACAAAAAACCTCACTTGCAAGTTACAAGCGAGGTTTCAAAATAATCGTTTACAAAAATAATTTTTAAAAACTTTTCTTCAATCTCACATGCAACCTATTCATAGTAAAATAAGCATAGCCAAAATAAAAGGCTACACTAAAGCTAAAGAAATATTTACTTGCATTTAAAGCTAAGTTCATATCTATACCCTCTGAAATTATTTTCTTTATTTTAGCACTGCAAAATGGATATGTCAAGATATTTTTAACATATTTTCTTTTAGATTTAAGCCAAGCAGTTTTCGTTATTTTTTTGAATATACTGAAAGCAAAAAACAAATCCCACAACCTTGGTTGTGGGATTTTGATATCGTATAATAAATGATTAACGTTTTGAGAACTGAGGTGCACGACGAGCGCCCTTTAAGCCGTACTTCTTTCTTTCCTTCATTCTGGGGTCACGTGTTAAGAAACCAGCCTTTTTAAGTAAAGGTCTGTAAGCTTCTTCATCTGCTTCTAATAACGCTCTTGAAATACCATGACGGATAGCACCGGCCTGACCTGTGAAGCCACCGCCTACAACGTTAACTAAAACGTCGAATTTGCCCTCTGTCTTTGTTAATACTAAAGGCTGATTAACGATAATCTTTAATGTTTCTAAACCAAAGTAATCGTCTAATGATCTGCCGTTTATTTTTATGTCGCCCTTACCGGGAACAAGTCTTACTCTTGCGATAGATTTTTTTCTTCTACCTGTGCCATAGAAAAAGTCTGCCATTTTTATGCTCCTCCTTATTTAATCTCTAAAGTCCAAGCTTCAGGTTTCTGTGCTGCATTATCGTGTTCTGCGCCTGCGTATACTCTTAATCTTGTTAAAGATTTTGCGCCGATTGTGTTATGCGGGAGCATACCTTTGATAGCTTTTGTCATAGCGAATTCGGGTTTTTCAGCCATAAGCTTGCTGTATTTTACAGCCTTTAAGCCGCCAACCCAACCTGTGTGTCTGTAATAGAACTTCTGGTCAAGCTTCTTACCTGTTAAAACAGCTTTAGCCGCATTGATTACGATAACGAACTCGCCGCAATCAACATGAGGTGTGTATTCGGGTCTGTGCTTACCTCTTAAAATGTTAGCCGCTGCTGCTGCAACTCTACCTAAAGGCTTGCCTTCAGCATCTATAATGTACCATTTTCTCTCAACGTCCTGAGCTTTTGCCATAAATGTACTCATTATGCTTTCCTCCTAATTTTAAACAGAATTATCCTGTTCTTTTTTACAACGCTACTTATTATAAACTACATTTTCCCCTGTGTCAAGTACTTTTTTTATAAAATTTAAAATACATTTTACAAACTCTTAAATTCTCTTTTTTACTCGTTTTTTCTTTTAAATACTCAAACTCTATTTTAAAAAATGTTACTATATTTATCTTTGACATATAAATTTACTTGTGGTATAGTTAAATAAAAACTTTGAATGAGGTTATCACAAAATGAGGATGAGAAAGAAGAAGCACCTGAAAGAAAGACTGGATGCGTGCTCAGATATAATAATATACGATATGGACAAATACGCAGGGGATATCAAAAGTGTATTCGATAACGACAAGCCTCTTCGCATGGAGATAGGTTGTGGCAAAGGCAGATTTATCACCGAAACCGCTAAATTAAATCCCGATGTAAACTTTATAGCAGTTGAAAAAAACCTAAATGTCCTAGTGCTTGCAGCTGAAAAAATCAAAGCATCTGGGCTTAAGAACGTGAAGTTCTTTGCTCAGGATG
>JAZNWB010000099.1:0-4195 GCA_045593125.1 Congzhengia sp.
GCTGATATCATTTTAGCATTTGAGTTATTAGAAGCTTATCGTGCTCTCCCTTACTTGAAAAAGGGTGGAAAAATCATTGTAAATGGTCAGAGAATTGACCCTATGCCCGTAATTACAGGTGCGGCGGAATACCCTGAAAACATTGCAGAAAAAATTGCCGAAAAAGCTGATATAAAGGTAATTGATGCACTCTCTTTGGCGCGTGACGCCGGAAATATCAAAGCCGTAAATGTAGTTTTAATAGGCGTTATGGCAAAAAGTACAGACATTGCATATGATACATGGATAGAAACAATTAAATCTACAGTTCCTGAAAAGTTTTTGGATGTCAACTTAAAGGCATTTGATTTAGGTTACAACATTTAATTCGAGGTGAAAAAAATGAAAATGTGGCAGGAAAAATATGAAGCAATGCCTCGTGAAGAACTAAAACAGCTTCAAAGCGAGCGTCTTTGTGCTCAAGTAAAAAGGATGTATGAGTCCGTTGAGCTTTTCCGCAAGAGAATGGACGAAATGGGTCTTACACCTTCCGATATCAAAGGCATAGAGGACTTACATAAACTCCCCTTCTCATACAAGCAAGACCTTCGTGATTATTACCCCTATGGTCTTTTTGCAGTACCCATGAAGGATATAAAACGTGTTCACGCATCTTCCGGCACAACAGGCAAGCAGATAGTTGTAGGCTACACCGACTACGATTTAGATATGTGGGCTGATTGCTTTGCAAGAATGCTCGCTGCAATCGGTTGTGATGAAAACGATTTCGTTCACGTTGGCTACGGCTTAGGTTTATTTACAGGCGGTTTTGGTGCTCACGATGGTGCAGTAAGGTTGGGTGCTACTGCCATCCCGATTTCTGCAGGAAATACACAAAGACAGATACAGACAATGATTGACTTTGGTTCAACTGTCCTTTGCTGTACTCCCTCATACGCTATGTATCTGGGGGAAGCAATTGAAGAAATGGGGTTAAAAGACCAGCTTAAATTAAAGGTCGGTATCTTCGGAGCTGAGCCCTGGACAGAAGAAATGAGAGCACAGATTGAAGAAAAATTAAACCTTAAAGCTTACGATATCTATGGTCTTTCTGAAATCATGGGACCGGGTGTATCTTTTGAGTGTGAATATCAGTGCGGTATGCACGTAAACGAGGACCACTTCATCCCTGAAATTATCGACCCCGACACAGGGGAGGTTCTTCCTGAAGGCGAATGGGGCGAGCTTGTATTTACAACAATCACAAAAGAAGGTTTCCCCCTTATCCGTTACAGAACAAGGGATATTTGTTCACTCACTTACGAAAAATGTAAGTGTGGCAGAACATTCGTAAGAATGAGAAAGCCTCAGGGTAGAACAGATGATATGCTTATCATCCGTGGTGTAAACGTATTCCCCTCACAGATTGAGGAAGTTCTCCTTAAAGTCGGCGGAGACGTTACACCTAACTATCAGATTATCGTTGACCGTGAGAATAACACCGACACCTTCTTAGTTAACGTTGAAATGAGCGAAGAATTATTTTCAGACGGCTCAATTAAAAAGATTGCTTCAGTTGAGAAATCAATCTCAGATAAACTACGTTCAACTCTCGGCATTGGTCCTAAGGTATGTCTTGTTAACCCCAAATCCATTGAGCGTTCAGAGGGTAAGGCGAAACGTGTAATTGATAAAAGAAAATTAAAATAAGAAAGGAAGAACCACTATGTTTATTAAGCAGCTTTCAATTTTTATCGAAAACAAATTTGGAAGACTTGAGGCGATTATTGATGCTTTGTCAAAGGCAAACATAAATTTGCGTGCTCTCTCTTTGGCTGAAGCTCCCGATTACGGAGTGCTTCGTGTTATTGTGGACGATGCCGAAAAAGCAAAAAAAGCACTCAATGACATCGGAGTTATCGCAAAAATAACTGACGTTGTTGCAGTATACTTAGATGACCGTTCAGGCGGTTTAGCTTCTGTCCTTTCTATTTTAAAAGAGTCAGAAATTACCATTGAATATATGTATGCTTTTTTAGGCAGAACAGAGGGAAAAGCCTTAATGGTATTAAAAGCAGATGACGAAGCAAAAACAGAAAAAGTTTTAACCGACAACAATATTTCAATGCTTTGTCAGGAAGATATTTAATAAAACAGCAAAAAAGGTGTGTCTTATGACACACCTTTTTTATTATAATTTGTTTCTTATAATTTTACCGCTTGTAGTTTTGGGAAGCTCGTGGCGGAATTCAACAATTCTGGGATATTTGTAAGGAGCTGTGTGCTCTTTTACATACATCTGAATTTCTTTCTTTAATTCCTCTGAAGGTGTGGTATCCTTGGTAAGTACGATACTTGCCTTAACTACCTGACCACGAACTGGGTCGGGTGCAGCAGATACGCCACATTCCACAACGTAAGGAAGCTCCATAATAACACTTTCGATTTCGAAAGGTCCGATTCTGTATCCCGATGACTTGATAACGTCATCAACACGACCAACGTAGTAATAGAAGCCGTCCTCATCACGATATGCAACGTCGCCTGTGTGGTACATTCCATCGTGCCAAGCAGCTTTGGTTTTTTCTTCATCTTTATAGTAGCCCTTAAATAATCCACAGGGAACTTTTTTGTCTGTACGGATAACAATTTCCCCGTTTTCACCTGTTTTAACAGGGTTTCCGTCAGCATCCACAAGATCTACATCATAAAGGGGAACAGGTTTACCCATAGCACCGAGCTTAAATGTATCACC
This sequence comes from Congzhengia sp., assembly GCA_045593125.1. GTDB lineage: Bacteria > Bacillota > Clostridia > UBA1381 > UBA9506 > Congzhengia. Next base: position 2,735 of record JAZNWB010000099.1, read on the forward strand.
ACAAAGGTGACCAATTACGCAGGTGGTTTCTGTCTGACCGAAGCCTTCCATAATACGGAGTCCCAACTGAGACTCAATCTGGCGGAATACTTCAGGATTAAGTGCCTCACCCGCCGTTGTTGTGTGCTGAACTGATGACATATCGTACTTTGTGATGTCTTCTTTTATGAGCATACGATACATGGTCGGTGGTGCACAGAAGGTTGTGATTTTGTATTTTGCAAACATAGGAAGTATGTCCGCTGCATCGAACTTGTCGAAATCGTATACAAAGATTGCCGCCTCACATAACCACTGACCATAAATCTTACCCCATGCAGCTTTTGCCCAGCCTGAGTCTGAAATTGTAAGGTGCAGACCTTCAGGGTCAACGCAATGCCAGTAGTTTGCTGTATGGAAATGTCCAAGAGGATATGTGTAGCTATGAAGTGCCATTTTGGGATTGCCTGTTGTACCTGATGTGAAGTACATAAGCATATCATCATTACCACAGGGAGAATCTTCACGTCTCTCGTAAACATCAGAAAATCTCTTGACTTCTTCGTCAAGGTTTCTCCAGCCGTCACGAGTACCATTTGCAATAAGTTTGTGTTTTAAGGTATCAATACTCTTTGCACCCTCGTCTGCTTCTTCACACATTACTCCCTGAGCACTGCAGATTATTGCACTTACCTCTGCCGCTTCAAAGCGGTACTTGTAGTCATGAGCTTTCAAAAGATTTGAAGCAGGAATTGCAACCGCGCCGATTTTGTGAAGTGCTAAGAGTGATATCCAGAACTGGTAATTTCTGCGGAGAACAAGCATAACCTTGTCTCCCTTTTTAATTCCCAATGATTCAAAGTAGTTTGCATATCTTGCAGACTCACGTTTTAAATCGTTAAATGTAAATCTCTTTTCTGACTTATCATTTGCAACGTGTAAGAGTGCTAAACGCTCAGGTTCTTTATCTGCAATAGCATCAATAATATCAAATGCAAAATTGAACTTTTCTGTATTTTTAAAGTCTATTGCTGTGAGACGACCATTTTCATCAACTGTTGTGTCAATGAAGTTATGATAGAGTCTGCCGGGCTTTCTGTGAACGCGAACAACTTTACCCTTATTGGGATGCTTTTTCTCATCAATTGCCGCTTCACCCTTGCCACCGGCGAGTACAATAGCATAAAACTCCATATCAGTACCCCCTACGGCAATCATACCGTGAGGTGTTGATGAGTCGTAATAGATAGAGTCGCCGGGTCCTAAAATTTCTGTGTGGCTACCTATTTGAATTTTCATCTGACCGGAAATAACAATATCAAGCTCCTGACCGTTGTGGGCAGTAAGCTCTATTGCTTTTCTTTCTGCATCAGCATCATATTTACACTGAACATACAAAGGCTCTGAAACTCTGTCGCGAAAATCACCGGCTAAGCCATGGTAAACCATACCATGAGCTTTTTGAATAACCGCGCCCTGTCC
>JAZNWB010000100.1:0-7825 GCA_045593125.1 Congzhengia sp.
TAAAACATTCCCAACCTTAGACTGTGCGGCTTGTATTTTAACGCCTAAAATGGTTGATGTTGCTCAAAACGATAAAATTCGTATTTTCTCATACAGTGAAGTAACAGAAGTAAGCGGATTTGTTGGAAACTTTGACGTTAAAATTAAGAAAAAAGCACGTTTTGTAAATGAAGATATTTGCACAGGTTGCGGACTTTGTACTGAAAAGTGCCCTCAGAAAAAAGTACCCAATGAATTTAACTTAGGAATGGATAACCGCCGTGCAATCTATATACCCTTTGCTCAGGCAGTTCCAAAAGTTGCTACAATTGACGCGGATTACTGCACGATGCTTAAAACAGGCAAATGCGGCGTTTGCTCTAAAGTTTGCACCGCAGGTGCTATTGACTATACTCAAAAAGACGAAATCATTGAAGAAAAATACGGCGCAATTGTTGCGGCAACAGGCTTTAACCCAATTAGTATGGAAAAATTTGACGAGTTTGCATACAATCAGTCAAAAGACGTTATAACGTCTTTAGAATTTGAACGCTTAACAAACGCTGCAGGTCCATCTGCAGGTAAGCTCATTCGTCCCTCTGACGGAAAGCATCCCCACACAATTGTGTTTGTTCAGTGCGTAGGCTCGAGATGTGATTCCTGTGCTGAAAAAGGAAAAGAATATTGCTCAAAAATCTGCTGTATGTATACAGCAAAACACGCAATGCTCACCAGAGATAAATACCCCGATACAGAGGTTTATGTGTTTTATATTGATGTTCGTACTCCCGGAAAGAGCTTTGATGAGTTCTATCGCCGTGCAGTAGAAGAATACGGCGTTCACTATATTAAAGGTATGGTGGGTAAAATTGCCCCTGAGGGTGATAAATTAAAGGTTCAGGCATCAGACTTGATCGCAAATAAACAGCTTCATATAGACGCAGATTTAGTAGTTTTAGCAGCAGCAATCGAGCCTGACAAATCTGCAAGACCGCTTGCTACGATGCTTACTGCAAGTATGGATACAAATGACTTTTTCACAGAGGCTCACCCCAAACTTCGTCCTGTGGAAAGCCCAACAGCCGGCGTTTTCCTTTCAGGTGCTTGTCAGGGTCCTAAAGACATTCCTGAAACAGTTTCTCAGGCAAGTGCGGCGGCAGCAAAGGTTATTGGTCTTCTTGCAAAAGATAAGCTTACAGGTAACCCCTGCGTTGCAAGTGCAAATGAGCTTATGTGTAACGGCTGCTCGTCTTGCGAAAAGGTTTGCCCTTATGGAGCTATCACATATACAGATAAAGAATTCCGTATGCCTGACAGAACAACTAAAATACGCCGCGTTGCTCAGGTTAACCCTGCAGTTTGTCAGGGCTGCGGTGCTTGTACGGTAGCTTGTCCGTCGGGAGCTATGGACTTAAACGGATTCTTAAATGCCCAGATTATGTCGGAGGTAGATGCAATATGCAAGTAAACAATGAATTTAAGCCGAAAATAGTTGCGTTTTGCTGTAATTGGTGTTCCTATGCAGGTGCTGACCTTGCTGGAAACAACAGACTAGCATACCCCGAAAATGTTAAAATAATTAAAGTTCCTTGCTCGTGCCGTGTTAACCCTATGTTTATTCTCCGTGCATTTCAGCGCGGAGCGGACGGTGTTATTCTTTGCGGATGCCACCCCGGCGACTGCCACTATACATCGGGCAACTATTTTACAAGAAGAAGAATGGCGCTTTTATTCTCAATGCTTAACTTCTTGGGTATTGAAAAAGAACGTACCCGTGTTGAGTGGGTATCTGCGGCAGAGGGTGCCAAATTTGCACAGACAATGAACGAATTTACTGAGGCTGTTGCCGCCTTGGGCGAAAACAAAAGATTGGAGGATTTGCGATGCAAAAGATAACGAGCGATGTTTTGATAAATAAAGCAAAAGAGCTTTTGGAAAACGGAACAGTCAATCGAGTGCTCGGCTTAAAACGAGGCGAATTTTCCTACGACTTAACGCCTTATGTATTTAAAAATGAAGAAGAACTCGAAAGTGATTTTGTATATAATGATTTTGCGGCAGCAAATTTTTCAAAGTATTTAGTTCGCGAAACGCAGAAAGATGGAAAAGTTTTAGTTTTCTTAAAGCCTTGCGACACATACAGCTTTAATCAGCTTTTAACAGAACACAGAATAGTTCGTGAAAATGTTTACGCTGTGGGAATTCCCTGTGATGGAATGGTTGACATAAACAAGGTTAAAGGTGCTGTCGGCGAAGGAATTTTGAACATTTCTTCAAGTGACAATAACTTAGTTGTTGAAACCTTGTATGATGGCGAAAAAACAATTGATAAAAAATCAGTATTGGCTGAAAGATGCGAAAACTGTAAGAGCAAAAAGCACGTTTTTTATGACGAACTTTTAGGAGAAAGCGGAGAAATTTTAGATTCAAACCGCTTTGACGAAGTGGAAAAATTAGAAAAAATGACAGAAGAAGAAAGATTTTTATTCTGGCAGAATGAGCTTTCACGTTGTATAAGATGCAACGCTTGCCGTGATGCGTGTCCTGCTTGTACCTGTGAAAAATGCGTGTTTGACAACGCAAATTCAGGTGTTGAAAACAAGGCGATAGCAGACAGCTTTGAGGAAAAGATGTTCCATGTAATCCGTGCTTTCCACGTTGCGGGAAGATGCACAGACTGCGGTGAATGCTCAAGGGTTTGCCCCCAGAACATTCCTCTTCACCTTTTAAACAGAAAGTTTATTAAAGATATAAACACGTTCTACGGCGAATACCAGGCAGGAGAAACAGAAGGAAACCGTTCTCCATTGGTTGATTACACCTTAGACGATATAGAAGCAACAGATGCTTTAAAGAAAGGAGATGCGTAAAATAATGCGTAAATGTTCACTTGATAATTTAAACGCAGTTTTTAACAAAATCTCCGAAGATGCTCATCTCTTTATTCCTGCCGATACCGAAAACGGTGCAGAGTATAAAAAGTGGGAAGACGGCATAACTCTTTCTGACAAATTAAACACAAATAAAAGCCCTAAAGATTTCTTTTTCCCACAGGTTGAAAACCTTATGGAGTTTAAAGTTAGCGGAAAAGAAATCGAGGTTATTGATACAAGGTCAGAACACGAAGATTTTGTTGTATTCGGCGTTCGTGCCTGTGATGTGAAAAGTTTTGAGGTTTTAGACAGGGTATTTTTGACTGAGCCCTGTGATAGCTACTATGCAAACAAGCGTGAGCATGGCACGATTATTTCAATGGCTTGCTCAAGACCCTCTGAAACCTGCTTCTGTCAAACCTTTGACATCGACGCATCAAACCCCGAGGGTGATATAACGTGCTTTAAAACAGAAAGTGAAATATATTTTCGTGCTAACACCGAAAAAGGTGAAAATCTCCTTAAAAAGCTTTCAAGCTTAACAGAAGATTGCGATGATAAAGAAGTTAAAAACCAACAGGAAAAAATAAAGGAAATTATGAAAAAGCTTCCTTTGGCAGGTCTTTCAACTGAAAAGTTCGGCGGCGGAAAAACAGAAGAGCTTTTCGACGCTCCCGAATGGGAGAAACTTTCTTCTGCCTGCCTAGGCTGCGGAACCTGTACTTTTGTTTGCCCTACATGTCAGTGCTACGATATTAAAGATTTTAATACAAATAAGGGCGTTTTACGTTTCCGTTGCTGGGATTCATGTATGTATTCCGATTTTACAAAAATGGCACACGGAAATTCAAGAAATTCGCAGCTGGAGCGTTTCCGTCAGCGCTTTATGCATAAGCTTGTATATTATCCTGAAAACAACGACGGTTTATTCAGCTGTGTAGGCTGCGGAAGATGTCTGGCTAAATGTCCGATTTCTATGAATATAGTAAAAGTTATGAAAACGATTGGAGGAAAAAGTGATGAATAGCAGAGAAGAATCATTAATTCCAAAGGTCGGTGTCATCACTGACGTAAGAATAGATACACCTGATGTTAAAACCTTTCGTGTTGTAACACCAGACGGCAAAAAAGCCTTCGACCATAAGCCCGGTCAGTGCGCAATGCTTTCAATCCCCGGCGTAGGAGAGGCAATGTTTTCTATCACCTCATCACCTACAAATACTGAATTTATGGAATTTTCCATTAAAAAATGCGGATGCGTAACCGATTGGCTTCATCAGGCGGAAGTAGGGCAGCAGATTACAATTCGTGGACCTTATGGTAATCCTTTCCCTGTTGACGATGTTTTTGCAGGAAGAGATTTACTCTTTATTGCCGGCGGTATAGGACTAGCGCCTCTTCGCTCAGTAATTAACTACTGCAGACACTACCGTGACAGATATGGAAAAATCGATATAGTTTACGGCTCAAGAAGCAAAGACGACTTGGTTGACTATAAAGAAATAATTGATGAATGGACAAAGGATGAGGGAGTAAACGTTTACCTTACAATCGACAACGAGCAGGAGGGTTGGGACGGTCACGTAGGATTTGTTCCCAACTATGTTAAAGAACTCGGGTTTGATGTAAACAAAACGGCAATAGTTTGCGGACCTCCTATAATGATTAAATTTACGCTTGAGGGCTTGTGTTCTTTAGGGTTTGATAAAACTCAGGTTTACACAACTATGGAGCTTAAAATGAAATGTGGGATAGGCAAATGCGGAAGATGCAATATCGGCTCAAAATATGTTTGTAAAGACGGACCTGTGTTCCGTTGTGATGAGCTTGATGAATTGCCTGATGAATATTAAGAGGAGGGAATGCACAAATGGAAAATATGGTAAATATATTCTTGTTCGGAAAAAAATACGAAGTGCCGGACAATCTTACAATAATGAGTGCAATGGAATACGCAGGCTACCAGCTTGTTCGTGGCTGCGGATGCCGTAATGGTTTTTGCGGTGCCTGCGCAACAATCTACAGAATAGCAGGGGATAGAGAGTTAAAAGCGTGTTTAGCTTGTCAGACAAAGGTTGAAGACAATATGTATATTGCAACTCTGCCTTTCTTTCCCCTTGTTAAACAGGTCTACGATATTGAAAAGATAGGTCCTACAGAGCAGATTATGATGCAGCTTTATCCTGAAATTTATGCTTGTATCGGCTGCAATGCCTGCACAAAAGCGTGTACTCAGGAGTTAAACGTTATGCAGTATATAGCATACGCTCAGCGCGGCGAATATGAAAAATGTGCTGAAGAGTCTTTTGACTGTGTAATGTGCGGAGTATGCTCATCACGTTGCCCTGCAGGAATTTCACATCCTCAGGTTGCAATGCTTGCACGCCGTTTAAACGGAAAGTATTTAGCTCCGAAGACAGCGCATCTTGAAAACCGTGTTCAGGAAATAAAGGACGGAACATTTGCAGAGCTTTTAGAGAATTTAATGCAAAAACCCATTGACGAAATAAAAGAACTTTACAATACAAGAGAGATCGAGAAATAAGGAGGTGTGTTTATGTATCCCGAAAAATTAACTGAGTCAATAAAAGCGGTTGAGGCAGCCCGTGAAAAAAATATAGCCTACGAGCCTGACAGAATGACCGCACAGCAAAAAGAAGATTTATTAAAAGAATATCATCCCGACTATAAAACCAGCGAGTTTGAAGAACTTAAAATAGGCACAAATAAAGGCGATAAAGTTCCTTCAGAGCTTGCCGAGATGCTACAGGCACACAGCCGAGTAAATCCCGACAAAATTGATTTAACAAACCCCGATTATGATGTTGACGTATTAATCATTGGCGGTGGCGGTGCAGGTGCTTCTGCTGCAATTGAAGCAAATGAGGCAGGAGCCAACGTAATGATTGTTACCAAACTTCGTATAGGCGATGCAAACACAATGATGGCAGAGGGCGGTATTCAGGCAGCCGACAAAGAAAACGACTCTCCTGCAATTCACTTTGTCGACGCTTTCGGCGGCGGTCACTATGCTGCAAAGCGTGAACTTTTGTCAAAGCTTGTTTGTGATGCCCCTGAGGCTATTAAATGGCTTAACGACTTGGGTGTTGAATTTGATAAAGATGAAGACGGAAGAATGGTAACAACTCACGGCGGCGGTACATCAAGAAAACGTATGCACGCAGCAAAAGACTATTCAGGTGCTGAAATTATGCGTACGCTCCGTGATGAAGTACTAAACAGAAAAATTCCTGTAGTTGACTTTACGTCTGCTATAGAGCTTATTTTAGACGAAAACGGAAAAGCTGCAGGCGCAGTTCTTTTGAATATGGAAACTGAAGAAATCTTAGTTGCTAAGGCTAAAACCGTAATTATTGCAACAGGCGGTGCAGGAAGAATGCACTATCAGGGTTTCCCAACCTCAAATCACTATGGCGCAACAGCCGACGGCTTGGTTTTAGGCTACCGTGCAGGTGCAAAACTTTTATACGCTGAAACACTTCAGTATCACCCCACGGGTGCGGCTTTCCCTGAGCAGATTTTCGGTGCATTGGTTACTGAAAAAGTACGTTCACTGGGCGCAAAGCTCATAAACGCAAAAGGCGAAGTGTTTATGCATCCCTTAGAAACACGTGACGTTGCAGCGGCATCTATCATTCGTGAATGTAACGACCGCGGAAACGGCGTTGAAACAGGAAATGGTTTAGGCGTATGGCTCGATACTCCCATGATTGAGAAAATCGGCGGAGAGGGTACAATCGAGGCAAGAATTCCTGCGATGATGCGTATGTTTGGAAAATACGGTATCGACATAAGAAAAGAGCCCATTATCGTTTATCCCACACTTCATTACCAGAACGGCGGTTTAGACATTACTCCCGACTGTATGACCACAAACGTTGAAAACTTGTTTGTTGCAGGTGAGGCTGTAGGCGGAATTCATGGAAAAAACCGCCTTATGGGCAACTCATTATTAGATATAATCGTATTTGGTCGCAGCGCAGGTAAAAATGCCGCTGAAAAAGCAAAAAACACAACTGTTGGAAAGCTTTCGCTTGAACACGTAAATAAATTTGAAGAAGAAATAAAAAGTGCAGGTATTGAAACTGAAACTGTTTCGCCTAAACTTTTACCTGACTACACAAACAGAAAATAAGGAAAGAGGTTTAAAGACAATGAATTTATTTGGTGGTGTTATTCCTGTAACAGGTATCACATTTTTGATGTTTTGCGTTTTTACAATATTGTTTTTTGGTTATGCCCTTGGCAGAATAACAATCAAAGGTGTTTCCCTTGGCGATGCAGGAGTTTTTGTTGTTGCGCTTTTGTTTGGTGCATTGTTTTTTGTACCGCTTGAAAACCAGCTCGTTATAAAAGGCGCAGTAGAAGTTGGTTTCGCAGAAAAAGCACTTGAAATTGTTGAAAGTTTAGGACTTATTCTCTTTGTTACATCGGTTGGCTTTATTGCAGGTCCGAAATTTTTCGGAAATATGAAGAAGAATTTTAAATCCTATGTTCTTTTAGGCTTAATTATAATTCTGTTCGGAGGACTCTCTGCAGTATTATGCATTTATATAGGCAGAACAATAGGATTTGGAGCTTCAATTGAAACATCAGAAGGATTTACAGCTATGATTGTAGGACTTCTTTCAGGTTCATTAACATCGACACCTGCATTTTCGGCTGCAAAGGCTACTGTTGCACCTGAATATACCAGTCTTGTGTCTGTAGGTCACGGTATTGCGTACATATTTGGTGTAATCGGTGTTGTTTTGTTTGTTCAGCTTATTCCAAAGCTTACAAATGCTGATATGGACGCAGAACGTGCAAAGATTGCAGGGCCAACTGAAAATGCAGAGAAAAAGAGTGTTGTAAAGAATCTTTTATCTCTTGATGAACATGGTTTTGCGGCATTTGCTCTTGCAGCAATTTTGGGAGCTGTTATAGGTAAGATTAAGATTCCTCTCAGCAGT
>JAZNWB010000101.1:0-4590 GCA_045593125.1 Congzhengia sp.
TACAGGCAACGTGTGTGCATTTACTCCGCCAATGTAGCGATAAAGACTTAAACCCAAAGAATTTGCCGCAGCTTTAGCTGCTGCCAGGGACACTGCGAGTATGGCATTTGCACCAAAATTCTGCTTATTTTCCGTGCCATCTGCTTTTATCATTATGCAGTCAATTTCCCTCTGGTTTAAGACATTTGCTCCAATGATGTTGTCGGCTATTTCATTATTCACCTTTGACACTGCTTTTTTAACACCAAGTCCTGAGTAACGTTCACGTTCTCCGTCACGAAGTTCTACTGCTTCATGTGCACCCGTAGATGCTCCTGACGGAACAGACGCACGGGCAACTATGCCCTCCTCTGTCACAACCGTTGCCTCAACAGTAGGATTTCCACGTGAGTCTAAAATCTCCTGAGCACAGACATCTACAATTTCAATATAGTCCATTGTTTTCTTTCCTCCCATTTTCCGTGCATAAAAAATGCACATTCTGTAATTAGAATGTGCATTTTAATTGAAAAATATTATTCAATTATGCTTTTTCCTGTCATCTCAACAGGCTGTTCTAACTCTAAAATCTTGAGCATTGTAGGAGCGATATCTGCTAAAACGCCGTCAGCACGGAGTTTCACGTCACCACAACCCACTACAATAAACGGAACAGGGAATGTTGTATGAGCAGTAAAAGGACCGGATGTTTCGGGGTCAATCATCTGATCTGCGTTACCGTGGTCTGCAGTAATCAGCATTGCACCACCCATTGAAAGTATTTTTTCTGCTACTCTGCCAACACAAGTATCTACTGTTTCAACTGCTTTTACCGCACAGTCAATAATTCCTGTGTGACCAACCATGTCGCAGTTTGCATAGTTTAAGATAATAACGTCTAAGTCTTTGTTGTCAAGTTCTTCCATCAACTTGTCAGTTACCTCGTATGCACTCATTTCAGGCTGTAAGTCATAGGTTGCAACCTTAGGCGAGTTAATAAGCGCTCTGTCCTCACCCTCTGAAACTTTCTCCACACCGCCGTTAAAGAAGAATGTAACGTGAGCATATTTCTCAGTTTCTGCAATTCTTAACTGCTTTTTACCTGAAATACTTAAATATTCACCTAATGTGTTTGTTAAAACCTGAGGCTTGAACGCCACATCAACATTAGGCATTGTTTTATCATACTGTGTCATACATACGAAGTATGTGTTGAAAAATTTTCTCTCAAACCCTGTGAATTCAGGGTCAACGATTGTTCTTGTGATTTCTCTTGCTCTGTCAGGACGGAAATTGGCAAATACTACACTGTCATTTTCACAAATTCGACCAACTGGCTCGCCGTTTTCAACTACAACTGTGGGAACAACAAATTCGTCTGTTACTTCTTTTTCGTAAGAGTCAGCTACTGCACATACACCGCAAGCAGCTGTTTCCCCTTCGCCTTTTACCATTGCGTTGTAAGCTTTTTCTACTCTTTCCCAACGGTTATCTCTGTCCATTGCGTAGTATCTGCCCATAACTGTTGCAATTTTACCTACACCGATTTCTTCTAACTTCTGTGACATATCAGCAACAAAATCCTTACCTGATGAAGGGGGAACATCACGGCCGTCTAAGAAGCAATGAACAAAAACTTTTGTGAGTCCTGCTTTTTTTGCAAGCTCTACTATACCGTAGATGTGAGTATTGTGGCTATGCACACCACCGTCGGACAAAAGTCCCATAATGTGGAATGCACTATCGTTCTTTTTACAGTTTTCAACTGCGTTGATCAGTGCTTCATTTTCGAAGAAATCGCCGTCCGCAATTGATTTTGTAATTCTTGTCAATTCCTGATAAACTATTCTTCCCGCACCGATGTTTGTGTGACCAACTTCACTGTTTCCCATCTGTCCGTCAGGAAGACCAACTGCCATACCGCTTGCCTGAAGCTGTGTGTTGGGATATGTTTCAAAAAGTTTATCAAGGTTAGGTGTTTTTGCTATATCTACCGCATTACCCTTCTTTTCGGGATTGATACCGAATCCATCCATAATGCACAGTAATAAAGGTTTCTTCATAATACTCTTCCTTTTCTTTAAAAAAGACTGCTCTCGCAGTCTTTTTAAATTATTTATTCCAGTTTGTAATCTTTGAAAAATCGGGAGCTTTCAATGACGCACCGCCAATTAAGCCACCGTCAATGTTAGGCTTTGAGAGTAACTCTTTAGCATTTGATGCATTCATACTGCCGCCGTACTGGATACGGATAGCTTCTGCTGTGGCTTCATCGTAGAGCTCTTTGATTGTTTCACGGATAAGTGCACAAACCTCTTCAGCCTGGTCAGCAGTAGCAGTTTTACCTGTACCGATAGCCCAGATGGGTTCGTATGCGATAACAACCTTCTTAGCATCGGAAGCTTCAATTCCTGCCATATCTAATTTAATCTGCATACGGATTAGTTCTGCCATAATGCCTGCTTCTCTCTGCTCTAAGCTCTCACCGCAGCACATAATGGGTGTGATACCCTTTTCTAATGCTTTTTTCACCTTTTTGTTTACTGTTTCGTCTGTTTCAGCGAAATATTCACGTCTTTCTGAGTGACCGATGATAACATACTGAACGCCTAAGTCTAATAACATATCAGCAGCAATCTCACCAGTATAAGCACCGCTTTCTTCCCAGTGCATGTTTTCTGCACCAACTGCAATATTTGTACCCTTTGTCATTTCTGTTGCTACTGATAAATCAATAGCAGGTGTGCAGATAACTACGTCCGCATCAGAATCTTTAACTACAGGGATTAGTTCTTTAATTAACTCTGCAGCCTGAGATGGTGTTTTATTCATCTTCCAGTTACCTGCAATAATCTTTTTTCTTGCCATTTTTACGTCCTCCAATTTATGAAAATTATTTATCTGTTAAGCAAACGATACCGGGGAGTTCTTTGCCTTCCAAGTATTCAAGCGATGCACCGCCACCTGTTGAGATGTGGCTCATTTTATCACCTAAGCCTGCCTGGTTAACTGCAGCAACACTGTCACCACCGCCGATAACTGTTGTAGCATCTAAATCTGCTAAAACTTCCGCAATTGTGTTTGTACCCTTAGCAAAGTTAGGCATTTCAAATACGCCCATAGGTCCATTCCAAACAACTGTCTTTGCATCTTTAACTGCCTGTGAGAAAAGCTCAATAGACTTAGGACCGATATCAAGACCCATCCAACCTTCAGGGATATCGCCTTCAACAACCATTGATTCCGCATCGTTTGAGAATTCTTTTGCAACAACTGTATCAACAGGGAGTAAAATCTTATCGCCTGCTGCATCTAACATTTTCTTAGCATAATCAATGTAGTCGGGCTCAAGTAATGAAGTACCTGTTGTTTTGCCCTGAGCTGCAAAGAATGTGTAAGCCATACCGCCGCCGATGATGAGCTTGTCAACCTTCTTTAATAAGTTTTCAATAACTGAAATTTTTGAAGAAACCTTAGAACCGCCTAAAATTGCCACTAAAGGACGAACAGGAGAGTTTACTGCATTTCCTAAAAATTCGATTTCTTTCTGAATAAGGTAGCCTGCTGCTGAACATTCAACGAATTCCGCAACACCTACTGTTGAACAATGTGCACGATGAGCTGTACCAAAAGCATCATTTACAAATACATCAGCGAGTGACGCCAATTCCTTTGAAAATTCTTCAACATTTTTTGTTTCTTCTGCTCTGTAACGTGTGTTCTGAAGCATCACTACATCGCCATCATTCATTTCAGCGATTGCAGCTTTTGCATTTTCTCCTACTACGTTATCATCAGCAGCAAAGATTACATCTTTACCTAATTTTTCTGACAAATTCTTCGCAACAGGTGCTAATGAGAATTCGGGTTTGGGTTCACCCTTGGGTTTGCCCATATGTGAACAAAGGATAACCTTTGCACCCTGACCGATTAAATATTTGATGGTAGGAAGTGCACCTACTATTCTGTTTTCATCTGTGATTTCAGAGTTTTCATTCAAAGGTACGTTAAAGTCGCAACGAACCAGGACTTTTTTGCCTTTTACATTAATGTCCTCAACTGTTAATTTCATATTTATCACCTCATAAATTTTATAAACATTTTAACACATAAAACTGCATTTATATATTATAGTATATATCCAGAAAAATTTCAAGAGAAATATTTACAATTTGTTGATGATTTTTGAAAGAATTTATGATATACTGTTTTTGGTGAAGAAAATGTTCGGTTATGTTAAGGTCAACAAGGACGAGCTAAGGTTACGTGAATACAACGTATATAAATCTTACTACTGCGGTCTTTGTAAAACTTTAAAAAGTGAATATGGATATTTTTCCCGATTTGGCTTAAATTATGACTCTGTTTTTTTAGCACTTCTGCTTTCATCGGTAACAGAGGACAAGTATGACTGTGACATTGAGCGTTGTATTGCTCACCCCGCAGAAAAAAGGCCCATAATGAAGCAAAACAAATCTCTTACCTACTCTGCTGCCGTCATGTTGATACTTGCTCTTTTAAAATTGGAAGACGACATCCGCGATGAGCATTCTGTAAAAGCAACACTTGCATACTTCGCACTATCGGGTACAAAGCGAAAAATTAAAAAAC
>JAZNWB010000102.1:0-10803 GCA_045593125.1 Congzhengia sp.
CGACAAATTAACTCCTGTTATTCAGGCGTTGGGTACTGGTATTTCAACGGAATTCAATTTAGAAAAATTAAGATATAACAAGGTTATTATCATGGCCGATGCCGACGTTGACGGTGCTCACATACAGACACTGCTCTTAACGTTTTTCTTCAGATTTATGCAGCCTTTAATTGAGGCAGGCCACGTATATTTGGCAAAGCCTCCTCTTTACAAGCTGACACGAGGCAAAAAATCCTTTGTTGCTTTCAGTGATGAAGAGCGTGACCGTATAAGTGACGAGTTAAAAGACGGTGATGTTAATGCCAAGGTTGATATCAGCCGTTACAAAGGTCTTGGTGAAATGGACCCCGATGAGCTTTGGGAAACAACCATGGACCCCAAGAACAGAATACTCTTGAAAGTTACATTGGATGATGCTATCCGGGCTGACGAAACCTTCAGAATCTTAATGGGCGACGACGTTGAACCCAGAAGAATATTCATCGAAGAAAATGCACAGTACGTTACAAATCTTGACGTGTAGTGAGGTAATTAATAATGGCTAAACAGAGAAAATACGAAGATTCCCATTTTGAGGAATATTTTGATACCCAGACCATAGTAGATGTAGATATAGAAAAAAGGATGAAAGAGGCATTTATCGACTATGCCATGAGCGTTATTGTTGCCCGTGCTTTGCCTGATGTTCGTGACGGCTTAAAACCGGTTCACAGAAGAATTCTCTACTCAATGCACGAGGAGCACTTAACAGCCGATAAGCCCTTCTTCAAATCTGCTACCACCGTAGGTAACGTTATCGGTAGATACCACCCTCACGGTGACGCATCTGTGTATGACGCAATGGTAAGACTTGCTCAGGACTTTTCAATGAGATACACCCTCGTTGACGGCCACGGCAACTTCGGTTCAGTGGACGGTGACCCCCCGGCTGCTTACCGTTATACAGAAGCAAGAATGAGCAAAATTTCTAACCTAATGTTAGAAAATATAGAAAAAAACACAGTTGATTTTATTCCCAACTTTGACGAAAAAAGACGTGAGCCGGTTGTTTTGCCTACAAGAATACCCACACTGTTAATCAACGGTTCATCGGGTATCGCCGTAGGTATGGCAACAAATATCCCGCCCCACAACTTAACTGAGGTGTTAAACGGCGTTGTGGCTACTATTGACAACCCCGAAATCACAGTTGAAGAACTTATGGAGTACATCAAGGGTCCTGATTTCCCCACCAAGGCTACAATCATGGGACTTTCAGGTATAAGAAGTGCGTATACTACAGGTCGCGGCAAAATTTTAATCCGTGCAAAAACTGAAATTGAAGAGCACAAGGACGGCACATCTTCAATTATAATCACAGAGCTTCCCTATCAGGTAAATAAGAAAGCCTTAGTTGAAAGTATTGCAGAATTAGTTAAGACAAAAAGAGTTGAGGGCTTATCAGACATCGCCGACCACTCATCAGACCGTGTAGGTATAAGAGTTGAGATTTTCTTAAAACGTGACGCCAACCCTCAGGTAGTGTTAAACAAGCTCTATAAATATTCAAGACTTCAGGACAGTTTCTCTATCAATATGCTTGCAATTAAGGACGGCAAGCCTAAGACAATGGGACTTAAAGAAATCTTAGAGAACTTCATTTCCTTCCAGGAGGAAATCGTTACAAGAAGAATTAAGTTTGATTTAGAGAAAGCCGAAGCAAGAATGCACATCTTAGAAGGCTTGAGAATTGCTTTGGCTAACCTTGACGCTGTAATTGAAACCATCAGAAATTCCTATGACGATGCAAAAGAACGCTTGATGGAACGCTTCGGGCTTTCTGAAATTCAGGCACAGAGCGTACTCGATATGCGTCTTGCACAGTTGCAGAAATTAAACGGCGAGAAGATTGAATCAGAGTATAATGAATTAAAAGACGCAATAGCAGAATTTAATCACTTACTCTCTGACCGCACCGCTTTAATGAATCTCATTAAAGAAGAGCTTATTGCAATCAAAGAGAAATTCGGTGACGAAAGACTCTCTGAAATCACAGCAAACGCCGATGAAATCGACATAGAAGACTTAATCGAAGAAGAAGACGTTGTAATTACAATGACAAACCGCGGCTACGTTAAACGCTTACCTGTATCTACATACAAGTCACAACGTCGCGGCGGCAGAGGTATCACAGGTATTACAACAAGAGAAGAAGATTTCGTCGAAAAAATCTTTACAACAAGCACACATGACCATATCCTGTTCTTCTCCTCAAAGGGTAAGATGTATCGCTTAAAGGCATACGAAATCCCCGAAGCGGGCAGACAGGCAAAGGGTACTGCTATTGTAAACCTGTTGCAGTTAGATGCAGGCGAAAAGATTTACGCTACAATCACACTTCGCGAATTTGAAGAGGGCAAAAACTTAATCTTTGCTACCAAAAAAGGCGTTGTTAAGAAAACTGACCTTATGCTTTATAACACCGCAAGAAAAGGCGGGTTAGCTGCTATCGTTTTGGATGAGGATGACGAACTCATCAACGTCCGCTTAACAGATGGCAACGATACCATCGCACTTTCTACCCACGACGGCATGTGCATCAGATTCCATGAATCAGACGTTCGTCCCATGGGCAGAGTTTCACACGGTGTACGAGGCATTAAACTTGCCGACGGCGACTATGTTGTTGGCATGAGCGTAGCATCAGAGGGCGAAGATTTACTTGTTGTAACAGAAAAAGGCTATGGTAAGAAAACAAGCCTCGATGAATACAAAACCCAGACCCGTGGCGGTAAGGGTGTTACAAACTACAGAATTTCAGAAACAACAGGAAAAGTTGCCGGCGTAGTTGTTGTAAACGAGTCAGATGATGTTATGCTTATCACATCAGAGGGCATAATTATCCGTATGAAGACCGCTGAAATCAGCAGAATAGGAAGATTGACTAAAGGTGTACGCTTAATGCGTCTTGCAGATGGTGTCTCTGTTGTATCTTTAGCCAAAACCGACGAGGAAGAGGACGAGGATACGCAAATCATTTCTCCTGAGGAAACAGCAACAGAAGAAACTGCAGAAGAAGTAATCGAAGAAACAGAAGAATAAATAATAAAAAGACTGTGGCAATGCCACAGTCTTTTTATTTAAGGAGTAACATATACTGTCCTGTTATCTGTATAAATTACCATTCCTGGTGCTACTCCTGATGGTTTTTTTACGTACTTTATCAAGGTGTAATCAACAGGAACTTGCGATGACTCTGACGCTTTAGAGTATTTTGCTGCTAATGTTGCAGCATATAGTATCGCCTCATCTGTAAATTCTCTGCCGTGTTCGTAGCACAAAACAACGTGTGAACCATGAATATCCTTGGTATGAAACCACATATCAGAGTTTTTTGCTAATTTCAGTGTCAGTAAATCGTTTTGCTTGTTGTTCTTCCCAACAAGCACACGAAAACCATCAGGGGTTTCAAATTCCATTGGCTTTTGTGTTTCTTTTTTCTTTCTTTTAGCCTCTTTCGGTCGACGGATGTATCCCTGTTCAAAAAGCTCATCAGCAATTTCAGATAAATCTGCCTCAGTTTCAGCTTTTTTTAGTTCTTCTTCCACCGACTCTAAATAATCGAGTTCTTCACTTGCTATTTTAATCTGCTTTTTCAGTTCTTCTTGTGCAGTCTTTGCCTTTGTATATTTTTTAAAGTATTTTTGTGCATTTACCGCGGGAGAAAACCTTTCGTCAAGCTTTATTGTAATCTGTGGCATTTCTTCGTCATAATAGTCAACCACAACCGCTTCCGTGTCATTTTCCTTTAACGCATAAAGATTTGCCGTAATCAGTTCAGCGTACCGCTTATACTTTTCCATATTTTCAGTATCCGCAAGATCCGCTTTTTGATTTATAAGTTTTTTTGCACATCTGTCTATGTTGTTGCCCACAATTTTTACAAGCCGTGCACTTTTGTGAGCAAGACGCTCAATCTTGTCTTTTTCACGATAAAAGTCTTCTGCCGCCTGACTCATACTACTCTGCAGGATAACCTCTGATGCATCCTCATACTGTTTTATATCAATCGCCGCAAACTCAAAAGGCTTACCCGTGTCTTTTCTCACAAGATAACAAGGTGAAAACTTGCCTTCCCTTATTTTTGAGAAAATTTCAAAGCATGCTGCAGCAAGGTCTAGGATTTTTGAATAATCAAGCTCTTCCATGTAAATATCGTGAGTACCAAATGCACGATACACAATTTCTCTTGAAACGAGCGGACTGATACCCGAAAAGGCACTCATGATCACCTTATCTGCACGGTCAATACCACACTGTAATTTTTCAACTATCTCATTTAACCCAACAGTTAATGGATTTAATTTTTCCTGACTTGGCGGATATTGATACATAAGCCCCGGCAAGACTTGCCTCACCGAGCTTACAGAAAAGTCTATATGCTTAATAGAGTCTATAATTTTTTTGTTTTCATCAACTAATATTATATTTGAGTGCCTTCCCATAAGTTCTGCAATCAGATACTTTTCGCAAGGGTCCCCAAACTCATTGCTTCCTTCAAAAACAAGCTTTATAATTCTTTCAAAATCGGGCTGTACCGCCTCACGGAATTTAGCACTACCAAGATGTTTTCTGAGTAACATACAAAAAAGAGGTGCAACCTCAGGACTTTTCTTTCTGTCATCGGTCAGACAAACACGTGCCACCTGCGAATTAGACGTAAGTCTCAATCTTTTTCCGCCGCCCTCTCCTCCGTAAAAGCTTATCATAAGTTCATCGGTTTCTGTCTGCTGAATTTTGTCAACACGCGAACCCAAAAGTTCTGTATTCAGTTCTCTTATCAGAGCCGCTACGCTCACGCCATCCATTGCCATTTATTTCACACCCTTGCCTAAAACCTTTGTGATATACGATTTTGGTGCTATTTTTTTGTCAAAGCATTTAATTGCAAAAAAACTTGCAAAAAAACCTATTACACTAAAAAGTATTACATACAAATTGTCAAGACCCAATCCGTAAAACAACGCCGCCAACAGTATTGTTACAGCTATTGGAATCATGTATAAAATCAGTGCTGCACGAATGACGGCAGAACTTTCTGATTCTATTTTAACCACGTCGCCAATACCTGCTCCCACAAGATTCTCAGCCACTGTTTTTGCGGTTGTTGTCTCGCAACCACCTTTACAATTTGCACAATTCTCTCCACAGGCAGAGACACGCCTCACCATAACCTCTGCAGTATTTCCATCAACTGCTATTACTGTTCCTATTATCTCCATTTACAGTTCCTCTGAAAACTTAATAATCTTTTTCAACCTGTGATTTACGCCCGATTTTGAAATCGGCGGATTAACTAAATCACCTAATTCTTTGAGATTTGCGTCAGGATTGTCAAGACGGATACGTGCCATTTCCTCTAAAACAGGAGGTAATGCTCCAAGTCCCCTTAATGATTTAATTTTATTTATTGCAGCAATCTGTTCTGCTGCCGCCGCAACAGACTTATTGATATTTGCCATATCACAGTTAGCACGCCTTATTGCCTTATTTGTCATATCGTTAAAAATTTTAACATTGCAAAGCTCAAACATAGAGTCCGTCGCACCAAAAAGTCCTAAAATATCGCAAATCACATCACTTTGCTTGATATATGATACGTACTCTGACTTTCTTGTAACCATTTTAGGTTCAAAACCAATGTCTGTCATAACCTCTGCCAAATCACGGCTCAAATCCCTGTAATGAGTTTTAATTTCAAAATGGTAGCCATTTTTAGGTGTTTTTACATAACCACCACCCAAGAAAGCTCCTGATACAAAGGATGCCTTGCAGCACTCATCATGCACAACAAACGGGTCTGCCAAAAACTTCACCACACCATTTTGCATAAAGCCAAGCTCGGTTAAAACTCTTGTGAGATTTTCAGTAATATCCACAGAATATATTTTTCCTGTTTTTACAATTTCGGGTTCTATGTCAAAAAGTTCTGCAGCAAGCGACACTATACGCTCAGCTATTATCTCACTTTCCGTACGCATTCTTAGAATTTCTCTTTTGTTTTCAGTAATGTACGCACCGCAAAAGCCCGCAATTCCTGCCAAGTGTGCTCTGATGCAACACCTGCTTGAAGGAAATTCGTTACATAATTCATTTTTTACATCCATTGTAAATGACATAGTAATCCTCTTTCTATTTTGTGTCGTACCAGCTGCGTCCTACCTTCATATCAACTTTGAGAGGAACTGATAGACTTGCCGCCTTTTCCATTTCCTCACGAAGCAGAGAACAAACTGCCTCAACCTCACTTTTGGGAGACTCTATAATAAGTTCATCATGTACCTGAAGTATCAGCTTTGCTGTAAGTTTTTCGGCATTTAATCTGTTATAAACATTAATCATCGCAAGCTTTATAATATCCGCTGCCGTTCCCTGAACAGGGGTATTTAATGCCACACGTTCACCAAAGGCACGCGTCTGGAAGTTTGATGCCTTTATTTCGGGAATATCACGGCGTCTGCCAAATATGGTGGTTACATAGCCGTTTTCTTTTGCAAATTCAACCGTATCTTTCATATATTTTTGCACATTAGGATAACTTCCAAGGTAATCTTCAATATACTCTTTTGCTTTTTTTACAGAAATGTGCAAGTCCTGAGAAAGAGAAAATTCTCCCATACCGTACACAAGACCGAAATTTATGGCTTTTGCTGCACTTCTTTGTTCTACAGTTACATCGTCTTTCTCTACACCAAAAACTTTTGCCGCAGTAGCAGAATGAATATCATAATCAGCTAAAAACGCCTCTGTCATATGCTCATCGTCTGCAATATGTGCCAAAACTCTTAACTCAATCTGTGAATAGTCAGCGTCAATTAACACGTAATCTCTGGATTTTGCAATAAACATTTTACGCATTTCTCTTCCCAATTCAGTTCTGACAGGAATATTCTGAAGATTTGGCTCGGTCGAACTTATTCTGCCTGTCACAGTTACTGTCTGGTTAAAGCTTGAATGAATTTTCCCGTCATCGGCAATTGCGGGAAGCAATCCTTCAACATAGGTTGAGTTAAGCTTTGTAATTTTTCTGTATTCCAATATTTTTTCCACAATCGGATGTGCCCAACGGAGTTTTTCTAAAACATCAGCATTGGTGGAATATCCGCTTTTTGTCTTTTTTACCGCTTTTAATTCAAGTTCTTCAAAAAGTACAGTTGCCAATTGCTTCGGGGAATTTATATTAAATTCGTGACCGGCATATCCATAGATTTCGTCTGTCAATTTTTTCTGTTCAGTTTTCAGCATCTCACCGAATTCTGTAAGCTTTTCCACATCTACTGCAATGCCCTCTTCCTCCATTGAGGCAAGTACATAAACAAGCGGCATTTCAATTGTGTTAAAAAGCTCAAGTGTATTTCTGCTTTCCATTATTTCCTGCTGACAATATGAAAGCTTTAAAACCGCAACGGCATAAAACCCTAAATCTGTATTATTTGTGCTATCCAGCATAGCATCTAAAGACAACTGATCGCCCTCTGATGCTGTATCGCTTAACATAACACCCAAATAGTCTGCACATAGTCCTTCAAGGTCATAGCTTTTTCTCGATGGTTCGATTAAATACGCACCGATTTCTGTGTCAAAATCTACATTTTTCACTTCGATTCCGCACTTTGACATCTGTGCAATCAAATCTTTTAACCCGTGTGTACGCTTTTTGTTGTCACCCTTTAAAAATTCACTGATTTCTTCTTTATTCTCGCTAAAATCTGCAATATAAGATTTTCGCTCATCAACACAAAAAGCAAATTTACCTGACATTTTGTCATAATAAAAGCTTACGTTTTCTTTGTTTAAGATTTGTTTGAGCCTGTCCGTAGATACGGCCTCGCATACCGTTTCAAAGCCTTCAGACATAGCTTTTTCTTTTTCTGCATCAAGTCCCATTTTCTTGATAAAGGACTTAAACTCAAGCATTGATAAAATCTCATAAAGTTTCGGCTCATTGTAAGGCACGACTGCTGTTTTTTCTATATCAATATCAATAGGCACGTTTCTGTCAATAGTCGCCAACACCTTACTCATAAAGCAAACGTCTTTTGATTCTTCAAGCTTTGTGCGGACTGATTTTGTGATAGAAGCATCTTCAATGTTTTCATATACTCCCTCAATGGAATGAAATGCAGAAATTAAAGCCGTAGCACCTTTTTCACCAATTCCGCGAACCCCCGGAATGTTATCCGAGCTATCACCCATTATTGCTTTTAAATCTATAAACTCAGAAGGTGTCACTCCATACTTTTCAAAGACCTTTTCATCGTCATATACTGTGGTTTCGGTGTTACCCATTCTGGTAATAATCAAATGAATATGTGTTTTTTGAGATGCCAACTGTAAGTCGTCACGGTCTCCCGTCAACACGCAACAGTTAATATCCTGTTCTTCACACACACGACTAACAGTACCGATAATATCATCCGCCTCGTACCCTGCAAGCTCTAAAATCGGGATATTCATAGCGGAAAGTACATCTTTTAAAACAGGTATCTGCTCCCTTAATTCATCAGGCATTTTGTGACGGGTTGCTTTATAGCCATCATACATTTTATGACGGAAGGTAGGAGCAGATACGTCAAAAGCTGCCGCAATGTAGTCGGGTTTGATTTCTTCTACATACTTAAAGAAAATATTCAAAAAGCCGAAAATTGCATTGGTGTTAAGACCATCTTTATTGGTAAGCGGTCTTACCGCATAAAATCCTCGGTTTACTATGCTGTTTGCATCTAAGATTAAAAGCTTTTTCATAATCTTCTCCTAATAAAGAAAACTGTATTTTTTAATATTTTCTAAAACCTTTTCAACATACTTTTCAGTCTCACGAAAAGGGATTTTGTCAAGATTTTTTCCGTCTTTACTGTACTCTTCTGTTGCCAGCCACTTGTCAACATTGGTCTGCCCCGCATTATATGCCGCAATAGCACATTTTTCATTTCCGCTATACTTATCTAAAAGATACGAAAGATAAAAACACCCTATTTCAATATTGGTGTCAGGTTCAAAAAGGTCAACATCTGTAAGTCCTATGCTCTCCGCTGCCCAATCGCCTGTTGGCTCCATTATCTGCATCAAGCCTTTTGCCCCTTTATCAGATACCGCACGAGCATCAAACTTGCTCTCTGCTCTTATCACACCATATATGAGTTCTGTGGAAACATCATATTTTCGTGAATACTCGCTTACCTGTAGCTTGTAGTTATTAGGATAGAAAAGACACATTAACCTCAGTAACCCAATACACAGGGTAAAGGCGATTATTACGCCCAATAATAGCTTTACTAAAAATTTCACATTAACTCCCTTTTGACTGTCTCTTTGATTTCTTCATAGCTGATATCACCATTGTTGCGAATCACAACATCAGCATTATTTATATAAAATTCATCACTTTTTTGAGCATTTATCCTCAACCACGCTTCTTGTTCTGTCAGATTGTCACGTGACATAATGCGTTTGCAACGTACATTGCGGTCAGCAATAACCGCAACAGTAATATCGCACATATCAGAAAGTCCGCTTTCGAAAAGTGCAATAGCATCAATTACAAAGATTTCGTCCATACAATTTACAAGCTGGGACTTTATTTCATCAATAACATATTTATGCACAATACTGTTCAATTTATGTAATTCCGCCTCATCATTGAACACAATCTCAGCCAGAGCCTTTCGGTTTAGGATGCCTTCTTCCACCACATCCCACTCCTTGGCAATTTCTGATAATGCAGGGCAACCCGACGCTACAACCTGCCGTGCAGTCACATCTGCATCAACAACGCACGCACCAAAGCTTTTAAGTATATTTGTTACTGTTGTTTTTCCGCCGCCTGTCCCGCCGGTTACACCGATAATTTTCATACTATTCCCTCTCAAAAGAGCCGCAAAGTCTTGCCGCACAAGAAAGATGAGCATCTTTCGCCACTTTCCACTCGCCCTTATCACTTCTGTAATCAAACTGCTTGACAAATCCGCGAACCTCGTCACGCTCGTGTTCTAAAACCTTCATCTGTAAATCATAAAGTTCACGGGCAAAAGTATCTCTTTTACTACCCGAAACATTCATAAGAGCATCCATTAGCTTGGCAAAGTGCTGCATGCACACACCACGGCTACTTAAAAATCTTTTTTTGAATTCAGGCTCCTTGCCGTATAAATACCAGAAAGTGTTTGCGAATTTTTCCATGGTGTGCTCGATTCGCTCGCACACCAAACAAGTACTGTCAAGCTTTGTAACGGCATCACAAAGCTTTTCTGCAGGGGATTTTTCTTTTTTGAAAAGTCCGCCCTTTGCATTAAAATCCACCGCCTTTAACCGCTTTATAACCTTATCACAACGGGTATCCAAAACAAGTGCCAAAGGTAATGCTTTTTTTGCCCTTGCCATCATACCGATATGATGACGGCAATAGCCCTTTTCGTTGGAAAGTATGCGAAAATCAGGCTCCATCATAGCAGCACCAAGTGCATATTCAATTTGTTCACGCTCTAACTTATCCTCAAGATAGCAAAATGTACAGTCGCAATCTGCATCCAAAGCATCAGTTAAGGGTATGGTGTAAATTGACTCAACCATTCTCTTCTCCTACAATAATGAAATCTGTTCTCCTGCTAAATCGTCCTCTTTTAAATATGCACCACGGGCAGGAATATTTTTCGTTCTGTAATAATCAAAATCAGTAAACGCCACCTCGTCAAGTGTGCAGATTTTCTTTAAGGTACTTCCCTTTTTGGGAGTGAGTACTGCCACACCCTGAGTGCTTCTGGTGGA
>JAZNWB010000103.1:0-4774 GCA_045593125.1 Congzhengia sp.
TGATTCTTGTACTTTCCGGAATAATATTTTTATTATATAGATAATTGCAGCTGACTTCTCAGTTAAGATATTCCTGAACAATTTTTAATTTAAATTCATAGCTATATTTTGCCACAAAAAACCGACCTCCCATTAGTTAGATTTTGCGTCTAACTTTTGGGGGTCGGTTCAATGAGATGTCCGTTATTATTATTTTTTATTAAGAAAGCAATTAAAAAAATTATTTTACTAATTTTTCACGCACCATCATAAGTGTATATCCAAGCAGATTCTGCCCATTCCATTTTTTACGGTCAAATCTGTCAGGATCGGTCATTGATAAACCTATGCCCCATATTCTGTCGTTTACAGCACATTCAGCTAATATATTGTCATTTGTATCTGCGAGTAATTTCAGCAATTCTGGATCTTGTGAAAACTTCTGGATAAGTCCCTCATAAATAACTGTCTGACGAATACCATTCCAGTAATGATCGTCATATCCTTTTACAAGTCTTCCAAGTTTTTTTATCTGAGCCACATCATCTGTTTTTAATATTTGGGAAGCTATGTCCTTGTCATTAAAATATATTGCCTTATAGTACATCATGTATTGTTCCATTGAAGAAAACTTTACATCATTTGCGACAAAATCAGAAAGATACCAATTGCTCAGATATCCGTTTTCTTCATCTGGGTTATGAAAACAAATAATATTCATTTTTTATCATCCTTTTCTTTAATAATTTTAAAATCTTTTTAAAACTTAAAAAGCCACGCAAATGCGTGGCTTTTTACTATTGGTTGCGGGAGCAGGATTTGAACCTACGACCTTCGGGTTATGAGCCCGACGAGCTACCTAGCTGCTCCATCCCGCGATTTACAAATATATTATAACACGTACTTTTACATTTGTCAATGGTTCAAGGCAAAAATTACATAACAGAGATTTGGCCTGTTTTAGTCATTAGTGCCAAAAAAACATCTGAAAAATAAGCACATCAAAAAAATATTTTTAATATTATTTTAAGGTTTCTTTTTTATAATTTATATGTAGAATGTGTGAAAATACGGGTACAACCCGCTTAGTTCCCGTATTTTGATATGAAAACAGAATATTTATTTTTTATATATTTTATATATGTTAAAAATTAAATTCATCTCCTTTCTTGAAATATTGCGGGTTTTGTCTCTTACAGGAGAACTGTTTAACCTATCTTTCATTCTACCGGATGAATATGATAAAACTATGTTTTTAAAAATAAAAAAGTTTGCTTTTTGAAAGGATGAGTACATATGCCAAATGTTCTTATTGCAGATGATAACAGGGAAATAGCGATGGTCCTTAAAGGATATGTTGAAAAAGAGGGATATACGGTATTTTATGCTCAGGACGGTGAAGATGCAATCAGACAATTTCGTGAAAAAGATTTTGATATGGTGCTTCTTGATGTTGTTATGCCGAAAAAAAATGGTTTTGATGTGTGCAGAGAAATAAGAAAAAGTTCAACTGTACCGGTGATAATGATCACGAGTAAAAGTGATGATTATGAAAAAATAATGGGGCTTGGTATAGGAGCTGATGACTATATTGTAAAACCATGTTCGCCCGGAGAAGTTATAGCAAGAATGAGAGCAGTTCTCAGAAGAATATATTTTGAACATTCGGATAATAAAACCGGCCATACAATAAAGATTCATAATCTTGAAATAGATATGGATAGTTTTTCAGCGTTTATAAGCGGAACAAAAGTTGTTCTTACAAAAAAAGAGCTTGAAATACTCTGGACTCTTGCAGAAAATAAGGATAAAGTGTTTACAAGGGAAAATCTTCTTAACAGTCTCTGGGGCTATGACTATTACGGAGATTGCCGTACAGTTGATTCACATATAAAAAGATTACGTGCAAAACTTGACGAATATCCTCATGATAAATGGAATATAAAAACGGTGTGGGGAATGGGTTATAAGTTTGAGGTGTCCGAAGATGTGTAGCAGTGATACCGAAATATCATTACTGAAAAAACAGCTTGACGAAGCAAGAAGAGAGGCAGAAGCTGAAAAACAGACAGCTCAGGAATTTCTTTCAAGTGTATCACATGAGCTCAGAACACCTGTGGCTGTTTTAAGAGGCTCTCTTGAAGCTTTGTGTGACGGAGTTATTGATGACAGTGAACAGGTAAAGGAATATCACAGACAGATGCTTGCTGAAAGCATATATCTTCAGAGACTTGTAAATGACCTTCTTGAATTTTCAAGATTGCAAAACAGTGGATTTGAGATAAGTATGTCACCTGTAAATGTATATGATGTCATTTCAGATATATGCAGAAGTATGCGACAAATCGCTCAGGATAAAGGAGTTATATTTGAAAGAAAATATGAATCCGGATGTTATTTTATCAACGGTGACTATGCACGTTTACGACAGATGCTGATAGTCATTCTTGATAATGCAATAAAATTTACAGATGCAGGCGGAAAAGTTATGGTAAGTTGCCTTGAAAAAGAAAATCGGCTGATATTGTGTATATCCGATACAGGGTGCGGTATGCCTGAAGAAAATCTTGGAGAAATATTTACAAAGTTTCATCGCCTTGTATCTGACAGCAACCGTAGCGGAACCGGTCTGGGGCTTGCAATTGCAAAAGAAATAGCTCAGCGTCATGAAGTTGAGATCACAGTAAAAAGCAAGATTAATGAAGGAAGTACATTTGAATTTATGTTCAAAAATAAGCTTGATATAAACGATTTTATGTAATGAAAAAAATCTATGCTGTTACAGGCGTAGATTTTTTTGTGTAGAAAATGATAAAAAATTCAGATGTAGAAGAGAGATTTTTGTTAGAAAAATATATTGAAAAAACTATTGACAAACTACAGAAATATGTTATAATAAACTAGTGTGTAAAAATATTTTAGTTATTTTGCACATCATTAAAAAATAATTTAAGAAGGAGGAAAAATAATGCCTACGTTTAATCAGTTAGTACGCAAGGGTAGAGATGTTTTGGAGGTTAAGTCAACAGCTCCGGCACTTCAGAAGGGCTACAATTCAATGAAGAAGACAACTACAGATGCTAGCTCACCACAGAAGCGTGGCGTTTGCACAGCAGTAAGAACTTCAACACCTAAGAAGCCAAACTCAGCTATGAGAAAGATTGCCAGAGTTAGACTTACAAACGGTTACGAAGTAACAGCTTATATTCCTGGTATCGGTCACAACCTTCAGGAACACAGCGTTGTTCTTATCAGAGGCGGACGTGTTAAGGACTTACCTGGTGTACGTTATCACATCATCAGAGGTACTCTTGATGCACAGGGCGTTGCAAAGAGAATGCAGGCTCGTTCCAAGTATGGTGCTAAGAGACCTAAAGCTGGTGCAGCTAAGTAATTTTTAAGAAAATTATCTGAAAGCACAATTATTATTTTTTAAATAGGATACAACTACCACAGGATTTCTATGTGGAGATTATATAGATTTTATATACCTCTCTGCATGGTCTTGACGGGTGACCATAAGGTCGCACGAGTACCTATGAATTCATTTATACTTATATGAAGGAGGGAAGCGAAAATGCCAAGAAGAGGTAATATCGCAAAGCGTGACGTATTACAGGATCCGCTTTACAATTCAAAGCTTGTTACACGTCTCATCAACAACATTATGCTTGATGGTAAGAAGGGTGTAGCACAGAAGATTGTTTACGAAGCATTTGAAATTGTCGCTGAAAAGACAGGTGAAAATGCTCTTGAAGTTTTCGAAAAGGCAATGGAAAATATCATGCCTGTACTTGAAGTAAAAGCCCGCAGAATGGGTGGTGCTACTTATCAGGTACCAATGGAGGTTCGTCCTGAAAGACGTCAGACATTGGGTCTCAGATGGATCACTAAGTATTCAAGACTCAGAAACGAAAAAACAATGAAGGAAAAGCTTGCAGGAGAAATCCTTGATGCACTTAACGGCACAGGCGGTTCATGCAAAAAGCGTGAAGACACACACAAGATGGCTGAAGCTAACAAGGCATTTGCACACTATCGTTGGTAATATCTTTCGGGATAAGACGATAGTTTACAGCTTAACTTAATTTTAATAAAACGGAGGAAAAGTTATGCCAAGAGATTGTTCACTGCAAGATACAAGAAATATTGGTATAATGGCCCACATTGACGCAGGTAAAACAACTACAACTGAGCGTATCCTTTTTTACACTGGTGTAAACCACAAAATCGGTGAAACTCATGAAGGTTCTGCAACAATGGACTGGATGGAGCAGGAGCAGGAAAGAGGTATCACAATTACTTCAGCTGCTACAACAGCTTACTGGTCAGGTCATAGAATCAATATCATTGATACACCTGGACACGTTGACTTCACAGTTGAAGTTGAACGTTCACTCAGAGTTCTCGACGGTTCTGTAACAGTTTTCTGTGCAAAGGGCGGCGTTGAACCACAGTCTGAAACTGTATGGCGTCAGGCTGATAAATATAAGGTACCTAGAATGGCTTATGTAAATAAGATGGACATTATGGGTGCCGACTTCTATCGTGTTGTTGATATGATGCACGACAGATTAAAATGTAATGCAGTTCCGATTCAGCTTCCAATCGGTGCAGAAGAAACATTTAAGGGAATCATCGACTTAGTTGAGATGAAAGCTTATGTTTACTATGATGACCTTGGAAAAGATATCAGAGTTGAAGACATTCCGGCAGATATGGCTGATAAAGCAGCTGAATATCGTGCAGCACTTCTTGAATGTGTTGCTGAGCAGGATGACGAGCTCATGGAAAA
>JAZNWB010000104.1:0-12117 GCA_045593125.1 Congzhengia sp.
ATAGCTTCTACAACGTCTTCGTTAAGACCAAGGTTTAATATTGTGTCCATCATACCGGGCATAGATGCTCTTGCGCCTGAACGAACAGATACTAATAAGGGATTTTCCTTATCACCGAACTTCTTGCCGCAAACAGCTTCCATCTTGGTAATGTTTTCCATGATTTCTGCTTTGATAGCGTCATTAATGTTTCTGCCATCTTCATAATACTGAGTACAAGCCTCTGTAGATACTGTGAAGCCCTGAGGAACAGGCAGACCGATTTTTGTCATTTCTGCAAGGTTAGCGCCTTTACCGCCGAGAAGTTCTCTCATTGAAGCGTCGCCTTCACTGAACTGATAAACAAACTTCATTAATTATACCTCCTATTTTTATCGGATATCCGATTATTTAACACATCTTAGGTGTAAAGTTATCACACCACTTTATATTATAGCACAGTTTTTAGAAAAATCAATGTTTTTTACATATTTTTACTAAAAAAGGCACTTGGTTGCCCAAGTGCCTTAAAAATTCTATTTACTGTGTTACTTTTTTGTTTGTAACCGTTTTAATTACAAAGAGTGTTGCAACCATAGCAATAATTGCCAAAGGTAATACGATTAACCAGTTCTGCACAAAGCCTGCAACAACGTATGCAACAAATGATACTGCGGCAACTGTCAAAGCGTAAGGCAACTGTGTTGAAACGTGGTTGATGTGGTTACATTTAGCACCTGCAGATGACATGATTGTTGTATCTGAAATAGGTGAGCAATGATCACCGCAAACAGCACCGGCAAGACACGCTGAAATACCGATTGTAAGGATTTCTGAGTTAGCTGAGAACACCGATACAACGATAGGAATTAAAATACCGAATGTTCCCCATGATGTACCTGTTGAGAACGCAAGACCAATTGCAACCAAGAAAATGATAGCAGGTAAAAGGTTCGTCAACCCTGCTGCTGCACCTTCCATAAGCTCTGCAACATAAACATCAGCACCAAGCATACCTGTAAGACCAGAGAGTGTCCATGCAAATGTTAAAATCAAGATTGGAGGTACCATGGCCTTAAAACCTTCGGGTACACATTCCATTGCTTCTTTAAATGTTAATACCTTTCGACAAAGGAGATAAATGATACTGATTACCAATGCAATAATAGCACCCCAGGAAAGAGCAACTGATGCGTCACATCCTGCAAAAGCATCGATGAATGATGCTCCGTCTGTGAAGAAGCCGCCTGAATATAACATACCTACTACACATGAAACAATCAATACAATAACAGGGAGAACCAAATCCCACACGCTGAGTTTTTTACCATCAGCAACTATTTCTTCTGTTTCTACCACTGCAACAGGATCAGAGTAAAGGTCACCATTTAATGCATTCCATTCGTGCTTTTTCATCGGACCATAGTCAAATTTCATCAATGAAATTGCAATAATCATAGCGATTGTTAAAAGTGAATAGAAGTTATAAGGAATAGCATTGATGAAAAGCTCTAAACCATTCTGTCCTTCTACAACGCCTGAAACTGCTGCCGCCCATGATGAAATAGGGGCAATCATACAAATAGGTGCTGCTGTTGCATCTATCAGGTATGCAAGCTTTGCACGTGAAATTTTCTGATTGTCTGTAACAGGACGCATAACTGAACCAACTGTTAAACAGTTGAAGTAGTCATCTACGAAAATCAAAACACCTAAAGCAAATGTAGCAAGCTGTGCTCCAACCTTTGTCTTTACGTGCTTTTTGGTCCATTCGCCAAAAGCACGTGAGCCACCCGCTTTATTAACAAGTGCAACGATGATACCCAATAATACTAAGAATATTAAAATACCAACATTCCATGAATCTGCAAGACTTGAAATAAATCCATCATTTAGTACTGTATTTAATGTCGCAACAGGCTTAAAGTCTGTAACGAGCAGTGCTGCTGCCACAATACCAACAAAAAGTGAGCTGTAAACTTCTTTTGTAACAAGTGCCAAGATAATAGCAATTACGGGAGGCATAAGTGCCATAATTGTCTTATAGTATCCGCTTATTGCATCTACTGCACCTGTTCCCGAGCACGCACCACATTGTGATTCGCCTACTCCACCGTTACCTGCACATTTTGAGCACATTTCTCCGTCAATTTCGCCTGTCGCCTCACAAGCGTTGCAGCTGTATTCTGCAACAACACCTGTACCTGCACAAGCATCGCATTCAACCGTTGAAGCCTGAGAAAGTGTCATAGCACAAACTACGAATACAACGAGGACAACTGCTACGGTAATAAGATTTACCAGAGTTCTTTTCTTCATTTGTAATTCCCCTTTTATGTAATTTCTTGATAAGTAAATTTTTACCTAACATACTAATTATAGTATTTTTTGTCGATATTGTCAATGTTTTTCGGCATTTCAAAAAAACAAAGACAAACAGTCATAATGGAAATTTTACCACATATCATATAACAAACATTAAATTACAAGCAATGGAGGAATTTGAAATGTCAGAATACAACATCTATAAAGATATCGCCGAACGCACAGGCGGAGATGTTTACCTTGGCGTGGTAGGACCTGTGAGAACAGGAAAATCTACTTTTATAAAAAAGTTTATGGATTTGTTCGTTATTCCAAATATGGAGGACGAAAACGAAATTCAGCGTGCAAACGACGAGCTTCCTCAGAGTGCAGGCGGCAAAACCATCATGACAACAGAACCAAAATTTATTCCCAACGAGGCAGTAGAAATCAATGCCACTGATGCTGCACGTATGAAAGTGCGTCTTATTGATTGCGTGGGTTACATAGTTCCTCAGGCACTGGGACACACCGAAGACGGCAAGGAACGCCTTGTAAACACCCCATGGAGTGACGAGCCTATGGAATTTGGCAAGGCTGCCGAAATAGGCACAAAAAAAGTCATTTGCGACCATTCTACCATAGGACTTTTAGTTACAACTGACGGAAGTATAACAGACATTGCCCGTGATGACTATGTAGAGGCAGAAGCACGTGTTGCAAATGAATTAACCGCTCAGGGCAAGCCCTTTGTAATCATTTTGAACACACGCTACCCCACCATGCCCGAAACAGAAGAGCTTCGTGCATTTCTTTCGCAAAAATACAACGCTCCCGTCGTTGCAGTAAACTGTCTTGAACTTACAGAAGACGGAATCAAAAAAATATTAGAGCAGGTATTAATGTCATTCCCTGTTACAGAAATTGCAATAAAGCTTCCTGAGTGGGTTGAAGCATTGCATGATGACCACGATATCAAAAATGTACTTTTTTCAAATTGTTTTGGTGCAACACAGAATGTTGCAACTCTTAATGATTTGGAATATTCTTCAAATCTCATGTGTCAGTGCGACTATGTAGACAATGCTACAATTTCAAACATCGATTTAGGTTGTGGAAAGGCAGAAATTAAAATCGACGTTCCCAAGGACTTGTATTACAAGGTTGTACGTGAAATCTCAGGCTTTGACGTTTCAAGCGAAAGCAAGCTATTAAACCTGCTTTCTGAGTTATCTGATATCAAGCGTAAGTATGACAAAATCCAGATTGCCCTTACTGAGGTGGAAAATAAGGGATATGGCATCGTTACACCCTCAATTGATGAAATGAGCTTAGAAGAGCCTGAAATCGTACGCCAGGGCAGTCGTTTCGGCGTAAAGCTTAAGGCCTCCGCTCCTTCAATCCATATGATTAAGGCTGATATTGAAACAGAGGTTTGCCCCATTGTAGGAACAGAAAAACAGTCTGAAGAGCTTGTTCGCTATCTTCTTTCTGAATTTGAATCTAATCCTGCAGAAATCTGGCAATCTAACATTTTCGGAAAATCTTTACACGAGCTTGTAAACGAAGGACTTAACAACAAGTTAAACCGTATGCCTGATGAAGCACAAATCAAGCTTCAGGAAACCTTACAAAAAATTATCAACGAAGGTTCTGGTGGACTTATCTGCATTATTTTATAAAGGAACGGCTCATATCATGACTGATATGAGCCGTTTTAAATATCATAAATTGCTCTTCAATTAAAGCTTAGGATTAAATATTGGCATCATTTCTAATTTAAAAAGATTGTTCTTGTGCTTTGTATCAATGAGCTCTTTGGTCTTTTCGTCATCAATTTTTCCTTCACGTATATATCTGTCCAAAACCGCATAAGTAAACCCTAAGTTTTCTTCGTCAGTTTTGCCACAAAGCCCATCAATAGGCACCTTATCTACAAGAACATCAGGAAGTCCTAAAATTCTGCCGATTTGTTTTACTTCTGTTACTGTAAGCTTTGACATAGGAGAAAAATCTCCCGCTGCATCGCCATAGCGGGTTGAATATCCTATCCAGTCCTCCGAAAGATTACAGGTGTTTACTACTCTTCCGTTATTACTCTGTGCCACAGCATAAAGAGTTGTCATTCTAACTCTGGGCGGAATGTTTGTACGGGTTTGCGTTGATATCTCCATAGAGCCTTCAAGACTTTTTATCACTCCGTCAACTGCCTCTTTTACATTTATGACAAAATGCTTTATTCCAAGATGTTTTACTAAAAGTTCTGCCATATCTATATCGTGTTGTTCTCCGCAGGGCATCAAAACACCGATAACACGTTCACGCCCTAATGCTTCAACACAAAGAGCTGCCGCAACAGAGGAATCTTTTCCGCCAGAAATACCGATTATTGCATTACAGCCCTTACCGTTTTCTTCAAAAAACTGCTTTATCCATTCTACACAATCATTTTTTACTTTTGCTGCATCAAACATAAAATCACTCGCTTTTAGTTAATCATAAATTTTTTTATGTAATAATTTGAGCTAAAGAGAAGCTCGTGGTCAAACTCCTCATATCCCATTTTTTCCGCCAGCGTGGGCAAATCAGAAAACAGGTTAGTACCAAGTCCTAATCTGTTTCCCTTAATTTCACACCCCATAGCTGCAAGAGTGGTAGGAAATAAATCAAGGCTTGTAAATGTTCTGTTTTTATAATTCTTTCCTGTTACTGCGGAATTTATAAAGCAATTATATACTCTTCGGTCATAACTATCACTAATATTTCTCTTTATATACTGATAATCCATACTCAAATGGTCACCACATATTATAACCGTTGTATTCTCATAAAAGTCCTGCTCCATTATCCAATCTATAAAATTTTCAACCTGTTGGCTTGCACAGGAAATTACGTTGTCATATGGTTCATCGTAAGTATCCTTACACAATTCACAATTATAGCCATCAGGAAAATGGGTATCTGCTGTGAGCAGGGTAAACGCAAAAGGCTCTCCCGACTTTCCAATCTCATCAAGCTTATCCTTTGCATATTCATAAACATAGCTGTCTTCCATGCCCCACCAGACATAGTAAGCATCATAAACTACATTATCTTTTTTTGCACTATTAATATCATATATGTAATCTGTTTTGTGTCCTTTGTAATACACATCTCTGTTAGCATACGAACTGTCAGAACCCATCATAACCGCTTGCGTATAGCCATTTTGGTGCAAAATATCAGAAAGTGCAGTTACTCCTGGTAAAAATACATCTTTTCCATATTTGTTATTTTCAAGCACACCAGACGACCCTTTTAGCGGAACGCCTGAGCTTTGTGCCACCATGCCTGCCACTGTCCAGCCCGTACCGCTTGGAGTCAAGAATCCTCCGACACCCTCATTATGGGAAAAGTTTATGTTTTCTTTTGCAAGCCGTGAAAGTTCAGGAATAATATTTTCCGATAATGCACCGCCGTATTCTGATGACAAATATGTAGTTTCTATGGATTCTAGAAATATATAAATAAGATTTCTCTTTTTTTCGGGGAAAATTATATTATCTTTATCAGGTTCAACAAAGCACTCTTCATAAAGAGTCGACTGATGCATAAGCTTGTTGATATACCCAAAGATGTTTACCTTATTGCCTGCAACTATAAAAAATATAAATGCTATCACAATTGCAATCACATTCTTGCACCAGTGCTTTATTTCTATAAAACATATCAAAAAAATCAGCAATCCACCGCAGAGTACAGTAGGGACAAGACTTTCTTTCAAAAAGCTTGCAACCAACCCTCCGTCTATCCCCTGCATATTGGATAAAAGAGTGAAAAGCACCGAGTCAAAACCGGTATCTCCGTAATGTCTGATATACCACGTAGCAGAAAAAGATAACAAAAGTGCAAAAAACATAACTGTTGAACACACAATCCCCAGGATTATAGCTGGAAAACTCCCATGTTTTCTATACACATCTTTGCTTATTGACAATTCCGTTTTGGGCATCACTGCTATTCCTCCTTTTCCACCAGATATTCATACCCATAATAGCACACAAACAGGCAAAATTCAAGTTAATATTGTGTTTTATGCGGATATGTGATATAATATTTCAATACTTTAAAAGCAATATATGTTATTAGAAAGAAAGTGTTCAAATGAAATTAGAGGTTAAGACAAAAGACCATGGTTATGATATTATAATAGGCAAAGGAATTTTAAAAAATTGTGCAGATTATATAAAAGAAACAAGAGAAATACCCGCAAAAATTCTGGTTGTAACAGACGAAAATGTAGCAGAGCTTTATGCAGATATAGTATGCAAGTCACTCAAAAAAATAGCCGAAGTTAAGCTTGTTGTATTGCCCGCAGGAGAAACTACGAAGTCTTTAGGTTATTTAAGCGACTTGTATGATGAAGCATTCTCATTCGGTATGACACGTTCCGACTTGGCGGTGGCTCTCGGCGGCGGTGTTATAGGCGACCTTACTGGTTTTTTTGCCTCCACCGTTTTAAGAGGTATTGATGTAGTACAAATCCCAACTACCCTTTTGTCGCAAGTGGACAGTTCTGTTGGTGGAAAAACTGCCATAGACGTTTCCTGGGGTAAAAATCTGGTGGGCACATTCTATCAACCCTCACTGGTTATTGCAGATACTGCTACTCTTGACACTCTTCCCGATAAAGAGTTTTCTTCAGGTCTTGCAGAAGTTATAAAATACGGATGTATCTGGGACAAAGATTTCTTTGATAAAATAAATACCACAGATGACCGAAAAGGTCTGATGAAAATAATCGATGAAATTGTATATACATGCTGTGACATCAAGCGCCAGGTGGTAGAACAGGATGAACACGATATGTCACTTCGCATGATTTTAAACTTCGGTCACACAGCAGGTCATATTGTGGAAAAAGCCTATAACTACACAGGCTACACCCATGGTGAGGCAGTGGCTTTTGGTATGATTATTGCAGCACGATTAGGTGAAAAGTTGGGAATTACAGAAGCAGGCACAACAGAGAAAATTTGCGATGTGGTAAGAAAATTCAAGTTACCTTACGATATAAAGGTTTCCCACGAGGCATTGGAAGGAATTGCACTTGACAAAAAGGCCTCAGGCAACTGTATCTCTGTAATACTACTTGACAAAATTGGTAAATTCAACATGCACAAAATGCTCACGACAGAATATGTGGAGCTTTTAAAAGAAATATGGTAAAAAAACTGTGGCAAACAAAATGTTTGCCACAGTTTTTT
Source organism: Congzhengia sp. (assembly GCA_045593125.1). GTDB lineage: Bacteria > Bacillota > Clostridia > UBA1381 > UBA9506 > Congzhengia. The sequence continues at coordinate 7,530 of JAZNWB010000104.1, forward strand.
GTATTATATAAACTCTATATTTTCCACATTTTCTGTGTATATTTCATCTCTGATGTCGGGTTCCTTGTAGGTAAGCTCTACACTTTCAATGATAACACCTGATGCGTGTCTTATATAAATGCCCTTGGCAGGAACAGGGCCACAACAATATGATTCAGGGTTGAACGTACCCTTTTCACCAACATTAAATTTCCAGTTTTGGTCTATAAAACCACCGGGAAGGTCTATTTCCATATTCTTTAATGAAATATTCTGAATTTTCGCTTTTTCAGAGCCTGAAATTATAATTCCATCTAAATCTCCTGATTGAGCTTTAATAACATCTGCAACAATCCCGTCTATCTCTAAATTTATAATACTTGAGGGAGTATCTTCACTTTCCGCTGCAGAAACAAATATAGGACCTGCACAATTATCCATTTTTATATTCTTTATTTTAACGTTTTCTACAGCTGCCCCATCAGTAACAGCAATCATAATGCCACAAGCCCGAATGTCGTAAAAATAACAGTTTTCGCATACAATATTTTCGTGATCGCCCACAGATTCCGCACCTATTCTGAAACCATCGCACTCTGCTGAAATCTTACAGTTTTTCACATATATATCACGGCACACGCAACCAGATGTTGATTTTAAATAAACTGCATCGCCCCCCGATGATACGTTACAATTAATAATCTGTATATTCTCTGACGAGTCTATATCTATACCATTGTTGTTTTCATTACCGCGGTTATATACCTTTATGTCACGGGCATAAACATTCTTACACTTATTGATATTGAGACAACATGAAACTGATTCCTCCATTCTTATGCCAGATACCTTTATGTGCTCGCTGTTTACAAGCCGTACCAGAGATAGTCTTTCGTTGATTTCTTTATCAAATTCGTGTCCGTTACCGATTATTTTTCCGTGTCCTGAAATTTCAACATTTTTAACATCACAGGCAACCACAATTGCTTTGCCGTAATCATCATACGCCAAAAGCTCAGGTATACCTGAGATAATCGCTCCGCGTTTCATAATAATTTTTGAGTTGTCTCTTAAAAAGATTGTACCCGTTCTGTAAGTACCCGATGAAATTTTTAAAACAGTACCATTTTTGGCACATTCATCAATTGCCTTCTGAAGATTTTCAGTATCATCTGTCTTACCATCACCTGTTGCACCAAAATCACGAACATCATGCATTTTCTCTTTTTTATTGCGTTTTTTGATTACAAAAACAACAATTGCAAGCATGATTAATGCAATAATTCCACCAAATGCAAAAACCTTATAATGTCGCATCTTGGGCATTCCCTGAGATGCTGATACTAAGTCTGTTAATGCATTTATTGAGGCAACAGATGTAATATACTGCATTGCGGGAAGTCTGCTGAAGATGTGGTAGTAGTTATCTACCTCACCTTTTTCTGAAATATAAGCCCAATTGCGCTCACCTGACATTCTCTGCACATCAACATATATGCCTGTTTTGGCTGCCTGAGCACCGGTATGGGTTTTCTTTAAAATTATAGAGTCAGAAACCTGCAAAAATGCGTCTATATCCAAAACTTGTTCTCTTGAATAATCTGTTGCACAAATATATATCTTTTCCACATCAGATGTGTCCTCAAGGCTTAAGAACTCTGTAAGTGTTATTTCCTCGCCGGTTAGTTTAATATCTGCATTTAACGCATCTTTATAGGCTGCATCTGCCGCTTCGAATTTCCCCTCATTGAGCATTTTTTCAAAGCGTTTCCACATATCTCCTGTGGCACCTTTTAGTTTCAGCTCAGATGTATCATAGCTTGTGGCATTAAAAACATAGATAGGATTATTGTCATCAAAATAAGCAAAAAGGTAAACATTCTTTGCCATAGGGATAAAACTGCCCACTACGCATGGGTTTGAAAAACTTACCCACTCGCGCTCGTCCATATCCCCCTTAACTACCTTAAACGGGCTGACTAAAACATGTTCCTTGTCGTATGAAATGAGCTCTCCAAAAAACACCTTTGCCCCATCATGAGAAAGCAAATCCTCAGGAACGCTGCCGGCAAAAGCCGTTATCGGTGTAAGTAGCAACACCATTATAACAAAAATTCCAATAATTCCTTTTAAGACTCTCATCTTGTCCTCCTATTAGTACATCCACATTATAACTATCCCAGTAAGACATCAGACACTAACATTACGCAAAAACCTATCAAAAGTGCGTATGTAGCCCCACGTTCGCTCCCGTGAGCATGGGTTTCAGGTATCATTTCGTCGCTGATTACATAAAGCATAGTTCCCCCTGCAAAGGCAAGTGCAAAAGGAAGTATCGCTGTAGACACACTGACTGTAAAGTATCCCAATAACGTCCCTACCACTTCTACAACACCTGTTGCTGCAGCAATCAAAAACGTACGCCATGGCTTTACCCCCGCAGAAAGCATCGGTCCTATAATTACCATACCCTCAGGAATATTCTGCAACGCGATACCGCCTGCAATTAAAAGTGCCTCACCTGTATTTTCAGAGCCAAAGCCTACACCTGCCGCTATTCCCTCAGGAAAATTGTGTATGGCAATTGCCATAACAAACAGCAGTACGCTGTTTAAGTTCTTGTTGTCCTTGTGCTTTTCTATATCAATGCCCGCCATCTTATGAAGATGAGGAACAAGCTTGTCTATAACATTTAAAAAAACAGCTCCTGTAAAAATACCTGCAACAGTAATAAGCAGTGCAAAATTACCGCCATAATCTAATGATGGCACAATGAGTCCTAATATTGCCGCCGCAAGCATTACGCCTGCCGCAAAAGATAAAACAATATCACTGAATTTATGAGAAATATCTCTGAATACAAATCCTAATATAGCACCAAAAAGTGTAGCACCACCAACACCTATGGCAGTAAGCAACACCATTTCCATAGTATCACTCCTTACGTAGATGAAAATATTTTATCACATTTTAGGCACAAGTTCAATATAATTTCATTAAAAAAAGGCGGTAATTTCGAGGAAATTACCGCTTTTTAAGCTCTTTTACGGACGGAGTCCCATACCGCCTTCCAATGTCAATGTTTCACCATTTAAGTACTTAAAGTCAGGAGATGCTAACTGAACACAAACCCTGCCGATTTCTGTCTCAGGGTCACCAAAATGTCCCGCAGGAGGCATTTTAACATTTGCCTTAAACGCATCGGGATATGCTTTTTCGAAGTTTTCAAGCTGTGCAGTCCACGCTATGGGACATACAACGTTTGTGTTAATACCATCAATTGCCCATTCTGTTGCAGCAACTCTTGATAAACCTCTTATACCTTCCTTTGCTGCAGCATAAGAGCATTGACCGTAGTTGCCGAAAAGTCCTGCACCTGATGCAAAGTTAATGATAGAACCCTGTGTTTCCTTTAAGTAGGGGTAGCACGCCTTCATATAATAGAATGTAGCGTAAAGACCTGAATACATAGCAAGATTAAACTGCTCTGTTGTGTGGTCCTGAATTGTTACACCTGAAGCCGAGGCCTGTGCATTGTTTATCAACACATCAATTCTGCCAAAAGCCTCAATTGTAGCATCAACTACACCCTTTGCAACCGCTTCATTGTCCGCTCCTGCAGAAATGTCAGCAGCAAGAGCTAAAACTTTTATTCCGTAGTTCTTTTCCAATTCTTCTTTTGCTTTTTCAAGCTTTGCCACGTTACGACCTGTAATTACAAGGTTTGCTCCTTCTTTTGCGTAAGCTGTTGCTATACCATAGCCGATAGAGCCGCATCTTCCGTCCGAAAGTGTTGCAAAGCCTGCTCCTGTGATAATTGCTGTTTTACCTGTTAAAAAACCCATCAATAAACCCTCCTCAAATATTTTTTATTTATTTTCTATTGAATATCAAAACCTTAAAATATATCAATGAATTTAGTTCACTTCTTTATCACAAATTTTTACTCTTATATTTCGTAAGCAACTTTTCCGTTCAGTATAACCTTCTCCACCTTGAGATTATTATCAAGAACGGTGAAATCTGCATTTTTCCCTACCTCGATACTTCCAATAGTATCATCCATTTTTAAAACTCTTGCAGGGTTTAACGACATCATACGACACACCTCATAAAGAGGAATCTCTGCAAGATTTACCATTATGCGAACCAAATGTGATGTGGTAGCCAGACTTCCTGCAAAGGCCTTGCCACCGGGAAGCAATGCCACCCCGCGCTCTATTGTAATGTCTATACCCTTTGCTTTATCATAAGGAAGAACTGTTCCATCCGGAAAACTTTCCCCACCGGGGCGGATACAGTCAGTAACCATCACTATTTTATCAGGTCCTTTTATTTTGTATATAAGTTTTAAAAGTTCTTTTGGTAAGTGTGCCCCATCTGCAATAATTTCAACCGTCAATTCATCAGATAAAAATGCACCCTCAACTACACCGCCTTCACGGAACGCTCCGTTTCTGTGGACAAGCGAGCATCCTGAATATACATGTGTTACAGTATCGTATCCGTATTTTACTGCTTCTAACGTTGTATCCGTATTTGCATCGCTATGCCCGATGCTTGCATTTATTCCGCGTTCTGACAGGTATTTACCAAATTCTAATGCACC
>JAZNWB010000105.1:0-12355 GCA_045593125.1 Congzhengia sp.
TTTTAGGTGCAGGCAAGACCACTTTAATCAAAAAACTTCTTGCTGACGGCTATAATTCTGAAAAGTTAGTGCTTATAGAAAACGAATTTGGTGAAATCGGCATAGATGGTGCGTTTTTACAGGATGCAGGCATTAATATTAGCGATATGAATTCAGGCTGCATCTGTTGCAGTCTTGTAGGAGATTTTGGAAAAGCTTTAAAAAAAGTTTTAAAAGATTTTTCTCCCGATAGAATCTTAATCGAGCCATCAGGCGTGGGCAAACTTAGCGACGTAATAAAAGCCGTTGAAGGCGTTAACGAAAATTCACTCATTTTAAACAGTGCCACCGCGGTAGTAGATGCAAAAAAGTGCAAAATGTATATGAAAAATTTTGGTGAATTCTTCAATAATCAGGTAGAAACCGCAAAATGTATTGTTTTGAGTCATACCGATGGTTTATCCGAAGAAAAGCTCCATGAATGTATACATCTGTTAAAAGAGAAAAACAAAGATGCAGTTATTGTTTCTACTCCATGGGACAAGCTCCGAAGCGCTCAGATTATTTCTGCAATTGAGGGTGCTTCATCCCTTAATCGCGATTTAAAAAATTTAGAGGATAATCATTGTCCAATATGCAATCATCATCACGAACACAACACAGTTCACGAAAGCACACATGATGAAGCTCATCATTGCCTTCACGAACATAGTCATCATGATTGCTGTGACCATCATCACGCAGATGAACATTGCAATCAAAATCACGAAGGACACCATCACGAACATGGTGAACATTGTTCTTGCGGACATCATCACCACGACCACCATGCAGATGAAGTATTCCAGAGTGTAGGTATAGAAACCGCAAAACAATTTACAAAATCTGAAATAGAAACTATATTGTCAAACTTAGCTGACGAGAAAAAATTTGGTACCGTTCTCCGTGCAAAAGGTTATGTTGCATCAACAGACGAATGGATATATTTTGATTATATTCCTCAATTCCCCGATGTGCGTACAGGCTCTGCAAATGTATGCGGAAGAATTTGCGTCATAGGTGCCGATATTAATATTGACGCTATAAAAGAATTGTTTGGAGCATAATATGAAACAGATACCAATATATTTATTTACAGGATTTATAGAAGCAGGAAAAACCCAATTTATCCAAGGCACATTAGAGGATGTGCGTTTTAACGATGGTGAACGTACCCTACTGTTATTATGCGAGGAAGGCGTGGAAGAATACGATTTTTCAAGTTTTTCTTCAGAAAATGTTTTTATTGAAACTGTAGAAAATCAGGAAGAATTAACTCCTAAGTTAATTACCACGCTTTTCAAAAAGCACAAAGCCGAACGTATTCTTATAGAATATAACGGTATGTGGAACATTGACGATTTATTCAGTATCGTTCCGAGAGGATTTGTTATTGCACAAGAAATGTGCTTTATGAATGCCCAGACTTTTTTAAACTACAACAATAATATGAGGTCACTAGTTGTAGACAAACTAAAAAGTCCCGAGGTAGTAATATTCAACAGAACTACAGACACCATAGACAAGATGTTGTTTCACAAAATTGTACGAGGGGTAAACCGTCGTGTAAATATTGTTTTTGAATACACTGACGGTCGCGTAGAATACGATGAAATCGAAGACCCGTTGCCTTATGATTTGGATGCGGATATTGTTGTAATAAAAGACGAAGACTTTGCAGAGTTTTATCGCGACATGAACGAAGATATTGACAAATACGACGGAAAAACACTGATGTTTAAAGGTATTTGTGCTCATAACGAAACATTACCGCAAAATCTTTGTCTTATAGGACGCCACATTATGACCTGTTGTGAAGACGACATCGCCTACGGCGGTATGCTCATGGTGTTACCAAGTGGTGCCATGGTACAAAACCGCGACTGGCTCATGGTAACTGTAAAGTTAAGACACGAATATCATAAGTTGTATGAAGGGAAAGGTCCTGTACTCTACGCTGAACAAATAGTACACTCCCCCGCACCCACACAGCCTTTAGCTACATTTTATTAAAGCAAAAACCCACACAATGTGTGGGTTTTTATGTTTATGATTCTTATATTACTTAGGTTGTTTACCGATATATGCAAGTATACCGCCGTCAACATATAAAATATGACCATTAACTGCATCTGAAGCATTAGATGCTAAGAATATAGCAGGACCAACAAGTTCTTCAGGATCTAACCATCTGCCAGCAGGGGTTTTTGCACAGATAAATGAATCAAAGGGATGGGGTGAGCCGTCAGGCTGCTTTTCACGCAAGGTCGCTGTCTGAGGTGTAGCAATGTAACCGGGTCCGATACCATTACACTGGATGTTATATTCGCCGTATTCAGAGCAAATGTTTCTTGTTAACATCTTAAGACCGCCCTTAGCTGCAGCGTAAGCTGAAACCGTTTCACGACCGAGTTCTGACATCATTGAGCAAATATTGATGATTTTACCAGCCTTTTTCTTCATCATTGAAGGAATAACTGCCTTTGATACAATGAAAGGACCGTTTAAGTCAATGTCAATTACCTGTCTGAATTCTGCAACTGACATTTCGTGCATGGGAATTCTTTTAATGATACCTGCGTTGTTAACAAGAATATCGATTGTACCTACATCGCCTTCAATTTTTGCAACCATCTCATTTACTGCATCTTCGTTTGTCACATCGCAAACATAGCCATAGGCCTTAATACCTTCTGCTTCATATGCAGCAATTCCCTTGTCGACCAATTCATGATTGATATCATTAAATGCAATTGTAGCACCAGCTTTAGCCATACCTTTTGCAATAGCAAAACCAATACCATATGATGCACCTGTAATAAGTGCAATTTTTCCGTCTAATCTAAACATCTTCATTTCCTCATTTGTTAACCTAATTCCTTTGTTTCGATATGATCCATATCTGTAATTCCAGATTTTCGCCACACATAATCCGGATAAATGTAGGCGCAGCTCCCGGGAAATACGGAAAATCACAAATCCACAATCACATCATCAATCTGTATTGCACGTGATTCTGCAGAAGTCTCTATACATTTTCCGCAGTTATTACATTTTTTATTTTTATCGAGGTCGCATAAATCACATTCACCACAATCTATGCATTTCCTATCGTATAACACACATTCTTTCATAACTTCGCCTACTTTATTTCTTTAATGATATTTTCAAGCTTTCCATAAGAATCTGCAACACACACCACAACAAGTTTACCGTTTGAATAGATAAACGGACGTCTGAGTTTTGGCATCTCTTCAGGTATATAGCTTTCAAAGCTTTTCTTTCTGCTCTCTATGTGTTCTTTGACTTTCCCTTCTACTTTCATCACATCTGCAAGCTTTTTAACCTCAAATACTGCAATTTCCTCTGCAGTTGCACCACCACCAGCAAAGCCTGCCGCATTCTGTATCAGTTTTTCATCAATGCCATAGATTCCTGTCAAAACTTTTGCATTGATAGAACCTAACTCATCATCAAATATTACGTTTTCTTTGATTTTCTCCGCAACTGCGCTAACATCAAAGTCGCCGTTTTCAAAAACCACAATAGGCTTTCGCTTGCCGTTTTCATCTTCTTCAGTTCTTACTGCGTGGGTCTTCAAAAACTCAAGCCATTTAATATAATATTCCTTGTGGAAGTGAACACCGTCACGGGCAGCTTCCTCAGGCAATTGACCATTTTCATTTTTCATTGTTTTATTTATATCTAGATAAAACACGCGTTTTTCATAAGCTAGTTTATAGAGTCCTTCATTAAAAGCATTAATTACAGTATTTGTAACTCTGCCTCCTTCATCTCTTGATGGACTTACGGGAAGTAATGACTGAACATAAATAATCGCATCAGGATTTGATTCATGGATTACATCGATCAAGCCACTATATTTTTGTACAAATGTTTCTTTATAGTCAAGTGAAAGTCTTTCATTTATGCCTAGCATTATATAGACTTTCTTAAAATCCCCCTGCTTTATCCTGTCAATCATGGTCATTCCATCCTGCCATTCACGGCTGTAAATTCCGTCAATGGTCATACTGGTACCGCAAAGGAAGGTGGCATCAGTCAATCCTGAGTACATACGAAAACCATCTGTTAGGGAATCACCTATAAACAACGTGTCTGTAAAATAACTGTCATCCACAGGTTTTGAACGTAACACCTCTCCATATTCCTGTGTGCAGTAAGGCGAATTTTTAGCATAGCTTGTGATTTTACTGATAGACGTATCCGTCATGAAAGTTTGTGCACTGTACATAAACAGTACATTTTCTATGCTGTTTTCTGTAAGGTATGCTATTATATCATCATTGTAATAACGAAGATCAATCATATGAATTGTCTCATAGTGATTTGCAATCATAGGTACTGTACAATTTGCATATGAATCACGAAACACTGCCAGACTTTTTCCGTTTTTGTTAGGACTTTCAATTACAGTCAATGCATGATTACCGTCCAAAAAGTAAGAATATTTGTCCTTCTTTAAAAGATGTTCGGGGAAATACATCGAGTCTGCTTCTTTGCCGTCATAAGGAAATTTAACCTTAAATCTGGGTGTTTCCAAAGGTTTGTACTCTGTAATTATATCAGGAGTTACATTTTTTAATGCTTTTGAATATGTTGTACCTAAGAATTCTCTTGTGACATCATATATTTTAAAATCAGATGCATCAAGAGGAGTATATCCCATAGTGTTTGCTAATGTATTGTAAATTACAAAAGAACCATTGCTTGTTGTATGGTGGTCTGTTCTGTAATAGAGATAGTCGTCTTTATATTTTGTGAGATTTTCAGTGGTATCTACATTTTTTACATCAGTTTTTGATAGATAATCTTCTATGTATGCATTTAGTTTAGGTATTGTATCCCGATATGCACTTTCAGGCAACATTTCCTTCATGATTTCAAAAGCGGTAGGAATTACAGATACAGTAATATTGTACCTTCCTAAATCGTCTAAGGTTTTTATTGCCTTTAAATTATTATCAATAAGCTTTTTATTAAATTCTGCAGGTTTTTCTATCAAGTACTCATCTTTAGCTGCATATACGCCATTGTTTTCGTGCTTTCCAATTAGATATTCGACACCTGCTTTGAGCTTTACAAACATATTTCTGCCAATGAAATGGTCATTGAAATAATTTTCCACATCCTCAGTGTAACTTCCGTCAAACAAAGCCCCAAATGAAAATTTAGGAAAACTCTGTAAGTATCTGTTTTCAAGTTCTGAATATTCCAAAACAGGGCTTACGACGTTAACTAAAAAAACGAGTAACATAACCAATGCACAAAAGTTATTAAAGCTTCTGCACTTATTTCTTCTTATGTACTTTTCTTTCATATTAACGCCTCCTTTCCCTTTTTTGGTATAACTAAAATCTAAAATATAAGAACGGGTTGTAAGATGAATCTACCAGATATGCTGTACAAAGAAATATTACTATAACAACCGCTGTAAGTGTGTATCCCATTTTATCCGAAAAACGTTTCTGCCATATTATCTTTGGCAGCGGTATTGCCGCAACAAACGCTGTCAAAAGCAACACCTTGTAAGACGACAGGTTATAAATAAACAACGAATCAATAACTCCTGTACCATTTCCGCCAAACATTGCTTTTATATAGTTAACTGCAGACAGCAAATCGTTGGACGCAAATAACACCCATCCGATAAGCACTAATACCATAGCATAAATGTTTCGGAAAATTTTAGGAGTTTTTTCAAGGTATTTCATTAAAAATGATTTTTCTGCAATAAGTATTACAGCGTAATATACACCCCAAGCTACAAAATTCATTCCTGCACCATGCCATATACCTGTCAGTACCCATACTATAAAAAGATTACGGTAATGTCTTTTCTTGCCTACTCTGTTTCCACCAAGAGGAATGTATACATACTCTTTAAACCAGGTAGAAAGTGATATATGCCATCTACGCCAAAATTCTGTTATTGAACGTGATATGTAGGGATAGTTAAAGTTAATTTCAAACTCAAACCCAAACATTCTGCCCAAACCTATTGCCATGTCAGAATATCCCGAAAAATCAAAGTAAATCTGAAATGCATAAGCAACAATACCGAGCCACGCACTCATCACAGAAAGCTCACCCACTGCTGTTGAGTTGATACTTTCCCACAAAAGTCCGATGTTGTTTGCAATCAAAACTTTTTTGGCAAGACCACAGGTAAAGGTCGCAATTCCTGCTGTAAAGCCCTCAATAGTTTCTCTACGATATGACAGTTGCTCGTCAATTGAATTATATCGAACGATAGGACCTGCAATAAGCTGCGGGAAAAGTGTGACATATGTAGCAAAATCTACATACCTTTTTTGAGCTTTAGTGGTCTTTCTGTAAACATCAATAATATAAGACATTGTCTGAAAAGTAAAAAATGATATGCCTATTGGCAATGTAATTTTCAGCGTCGGTATGTCATGAGGCAGTACATAATTTACTGTATCTATTAAGAAATTTGTATACTTGAAGAATACAAGCAATAAAAGGTTAAGTACGACACCTACAGTCAGTACTGTTTTTTTTCGTCTTTTGTTGTTTCTGGAGTTTTCAATGGACAAGCCTATAAAATAGTTAAACGCTGTGGACAACAAAAGTATCGTCACATAAACAGGTTCTCCCCAGGCATAGAAAAACAAGCTCCCTATAAAAAGCACCAGATTTTTATGCTTTTTAGGAGATAAATAATACAATATTAAAATGGCAGGTAAAAAGTAAAATAAAAATAAAATACTTGAAAATACCATTCAATACACCCAATTATCTAAAATTTTATCATAGTTTATAAATTATAACATAATTTTACAATAAATACAAGTATTTTTATGCACAAAAAGAAGAGGCGTAAAACGCCTCTTCTTGATATAGAATTATATATTATTTTATGATTATGCTTTGTTTACTGAACCAAAGAGTTCCATCTTCTCTTTCACTGTTGCCTTAATTGCTTCAAAACCTGGAGCAAGCACTTTTCTGGGGTCATATCCTTTGCCAACAAGGTCTTTACCTTCTTCTATATACTTTCTTGTCGCTGCGGTAAATGTAAGTTGACATTCTGTGTTTACGTTAATCTTTGAAACACCCAGAGAAATAGCCTTTTTTATCATATCTTCAGGAATACCTGTACCACCATGTAAAACTAACGGTATATCACCCGTAGCCTTACTGATTGCTTCTAATACATCAAATCTCAAGCCTGCCCAATTTTCGGGATATTTACCATGGATATTACCAATACCTGCAGCAAGCATGTCAACACCTAAAGATGCAATTTTTACACACTCTTCAACGTCTGCAACCTCGCCACCACCAATAACACCGTCTTCTTCACCGCCAATAGCGCCTACCTCTGCTTCTACTGATTTTCCCTGACTGTGTGCAAGTTCGATTATTTCCTTTGTTTTTTCAATGTTCTCTTCAATAGGATAATGAGAACCATCAAACATTACTGAAGAAAAACCTGCCTCAATAACCTTCTTTGCATGCTCATATGAGCCATGGTCTAAATGGATAGCCACAGGAACTGTGATACCTAAATTTTCAATCATTCCCTTAACCATGCCAACTACTGTTGTATAGCCGCACATATACTTACCTGCACCCTCTGAAACACCCAAAATGACAGGCGAATTACACTCTTGAGCTGTTAAGAGAATGGCTTTTGTCCATTCTAGGTTGTTTATATTGAACTGGCCTACTGCATATTTTTCCGCTTTTGCCTTTTTTAACATTTCTGTTGCTGATACTAACATTTTTTCGTCCTCCTAAGATGATTTATTAATTTAATTATACCCCCGAGACATTTTTTTGTCAAGGTTGTGTATTAATTTTCAAGAGAATTTAAATATTCTTCAAGTTCTGATTTTATAACCGTTACTTTTGGTCCATAGATTACCTGAATACCATTTCCTTTTTTAATTACACCCGAAGCACCTGTAGTGCGCAAAGCCCCATCATCTACCTTAGCTCCATCATTTACTGTAACACGAAGTCTTGTTGCACAACAGTCAAGGTCACGGATATTCTCTCTACCACCAAGACCTGCAAGAATGTTTTGGGAACGATTATTCTGGCTGTCCGCCTTTTTCTCTTTTGCTTCGTTGTAATCTTTTTTGGTGTAAAGTTTTGTTTCTTCACCTATATCTTCTCTGCCGGGAGTTTTGTAATTGAATTTTTTAATAAGGAAATTAAACAGGAAGTAGTATATAATAAAGTAAACTATGCCCACTATTACTATATAAATCCAGTTTGTCTTGGCATTGCCCGGAAGAACACCAAATAATATAAGGTCAATCAGCCCTCCTGAAAACGTCATACCTACTGCAACATTTAATATATGCATTAGCATAAAAGAAAGACCTGCTAAAATACAATGTACAATATAAAGCGTAGGTGCTACAAAAAGAAATGTGAATTCTAAAGGTTCTGTAATACCTGTTAAAAATGAAGTCAATGCTGCCGAGAATAACAGACCTCCTGCGACCTTTCTTTTGTCACGCTTTGCACATTGATACATTGCCAGTGCTGCCCCGGGAAGACCGAACATCATAAAGGGGAACTTACCTGACATAAATCTGCAGGCTTCAACGCTGAAACGTGTAGTTTCGGGGGAAGCAAGTTGGGCAAAGAAGATGTTCTGAGCACCTGCAACCCTTACTCCGTCTATCATCATAGTGCCGCCTAAGCCTGTCTGCCAGAAGGGCAAATAAAAAACATGATGAAGACCAAAAGGAATCAGAGCACGCTCAATAATACCGTAAATCCACGTACCTGCATAACCGCTTCTTGTAACAAGATTACCAAGGGCATGGATACCTGTTTGTACCAACGGCCATACAAAGTACATAATTACACCTACAACGATATATGCAAGTGTGGAAATAATAGGAATGAATCTAGTGCCACCAAAGAACGAGAGTGCCATAGGCAGTTCGATTTTATAAAATCTGTTATGGAGCCACGCAACACCAAGACCGACAATTATACCGCCAAATACACCCATTTCCAACGACGGAATACCGAGTATGCTGCCTGCTGCACCTTCCTCTAACATTTCCATTTTTCCTGTTACTGTAAGCAAAATAGAAATAGTCGTATGCATTACTAAAAATGCAACAGCCGCAGACAAAGTCGCTATTTCTTTTTCCTGTTTTGCCATACCAAGAGCTACACCCATGGCAAAAATCAAAGGTAGATTTGCAAAAATTACGTTACCTGTTGCAGACATTACTGACAAAATTAGATTTAAAACAGTACCCTCACCTAAAAGCCAGCCTAAGTTGTACGTGCTGATTGTAGTAGGGTTTGAAAAAGAAGAACCAATACCTAAAAGCAAACCCGCCACAGGTAAAAGAGCAATAGGAAACATAAATGAACGTCCTACTCTCTGTAACACACCAAACAATGAACTTTTTTCTTTCACATTATCACTCCTTACAGCTTTTTATACAAAAACAGTACATCTCTGCCACCCGTAACTACTCCCTCATGAACCTGTGTTATTTTGTAATTTTCAGGTTCTGTAAGTATTACAGGTGTATGCAATTTTATATTATTTTTCTTAAGAAAATCCAAATCAATTTCTGCAATTTTAGTCCCCGCTTTTACCTTATCTCCGGACAATATTTTAACATCAAATCCTTCGCCCTTTAAATTTACAGTATCAATTCCAATATGCAAGAGCAGCTCTGTACCCTCATTTGTTGTAATGCAAAAAGCGTGCTTTGAATCCGTTATATCAATAATCTCTCCATCCACAGGACTATATACATTACCGTTTTCAGGAATAATTGCTGCCCCATCGCCTAAAATTTTTTCTGCGAAAGCATCATCAGGAACGTCAGAAAGTTTAATTGCAACCCCGTCCATAGGAGCATAAACTGCCATTTCTTTTTGTTTCTTTATAAATTCAAACATATACCGCATCCTTCCCCATTACTGTTTAATATACTTTCTCTTACACCAAGAACAAAGTTCGGTGATACTGATAGTTCATCAACCCCAAGGTTTAACAAAATTTCTGTAGCAGTTGTGTCTGCCGCCAACTCTCCACACACTCCTACCCATATCCCTGCACGATGTGCATTGTCGCAGGTAAGCTTTATCAGTTTCAAAACCGCAGGGTGCATTGGATTGTAGATATTTCCGAGCTTTTCATTCTGCCTGTCTGCCGCTAAAGTGTACTGTATTAAATCATTTGTACCAATACTGAAAAAATCAACCAACGGCGCAAGTTCATCAGAAATGAGTGCTGCCGCAGGTGTTTCAATCATTATTCCAAGCTTTACATTTGGCGAAAACTCTATACCCTCACTTTTTAATTCCTGTCTTACCTCTTCCGCTATAGCAAGTGCTCTTTCCACTTCGCTCTTGGATGTTATCATAGGAAACATAACCAAAAGTTTCCCAAATACTGATGACCTGTATAACGCCCTTAGTTGTGTTTTAAAAAGATTTGTATCTTCTAAGCATATACGAATTGCGCGATACCCTAGCGCCGGATTTTCTTCTCTTGATAATTTCAGACAATTTGCCTGTTTATCTGCTCCTATATCAAGAGTCCTTATGACAGTTTCCTTGCCGTCCATTTTTTCAAGTACTTTTTTATAGGCCTCGAACTGGGTTTCCTCATCAGGCAGCGAGCTTTTTCCTATATACAAAAATTCACTCCGAAACAATCCAATTCCTTCCGCATCATTTTCTGTCACGCCATCTAAGTCGTCTTCTCCCCCAATATTTGCATATAATCTTATTTCTTTGCCCGATTTTGTTACAGATTTCTTTCCTTTTAGTGACATAAGCTCTTCCTGACGACGTATTTTTTGTTTTTGCTTTATCAGTATTTTGCTTTTTGTCTTCTCATCAGGATATATATAAACCGCGTTTTCTTCTGCATCTACTGCACACTCACATCCATCAAATGACTCATTCATGCAACCCTTTACACCTATAATCGAGGGAATATTCATAGAGCGTGAAAGAATCGCCGTGTGTGAATTTACAGAACCGCGCTCAGTCACAAACGCTAAAACCTTTGATTTATCCAGATTTATAGTCTGACTTGGTGTTAAATCGTGAGCAAATACTATTACGTTTTCTGTCAATTGAGTTTTTTGATTTTCTCCCAAAAGCGCTGATAGAATTCCCTTTTTTATATCTTCTATATCTGCAGTACGAGCCATCATATAGTCATCATTTGTTTCAATCAGCATTGCCGACACTACATTTGCCGCCTCAGAGAGTGCGTATTCTGCGTTGACACTTTGTTCAAAAATTATACTTTCACAACAGTCAGTCAGACTTCCGTCATCTATCATCATAATATGAATATTGAAAATTTCAGCAGCCTCTTCACCGGCAGTTAAAGCGGTTTTTTCATAAAGTATGCCAAGATTTTCTTTAGCAATTTCAACTGCTTTGTTAAAACGTGCAATTTCCGCTGCAACATTTTCGATTGTACGTTTTTCAACACCTCTCGTGTTTTCCTTTATTATTTTTATACGACCCAACACTGCCCCCTGGGACGCTCCAGTTCCTTGTAAAATCTCCATAAGCTTCCTCCATGGCGTCTATAAATTTTCTGTTAAGTACTTTTTTATTCTCTCGCTCACTTCTTCTTCATCCTCACCATTGACCTTTACTGTTATTGTATCATTGCATTTTACAGACAAAGCCATTAGGGAAAAAATCTTTTTTAAATCTGCACTTTTTCCCTTACATTCCATAGAAACATCACTTTTTGCATCTTTTGCAATTTGCACAAGCATACCCGCTGGTCGGGCGTGAATACCTACTTCATCCTTTATTGTATAACTAAATTCGCACACGTTATCTCCCCCAAATTCATATTCACACAAATATTATGCTTTTTTCTTTTTGTTTTATACGCTTTCAATTTTTTGCAAAAAAGTATAATGATATTTTTTCAAAAAAAGCTATAAATATTAAATTTTTTTATTGATTTTAATGCAGTTTTGGAATATAATATTTTGTATTAATAAGTATAAGAGGGAAAATATGGTTTATAATAACATTTTAGAAGCAATGGGAAATACTCCCTTGATAAAACTAAATCATTTGTCCGATGAAAATATGGCTGACATCTATGTTAAGTTTGAAGGCTTAAACGTAGGTGGCTCAATAAAAACCCGCACAGCCTACAATATGATTTTAGACGCGGAATCAAAAGGCTTGCTCACACCAGATACTATTATCGTAGAACCTACCAGTGGAAATCAAGGCATCGGTCTTGCTCTGGTTGGTGCAGTAAAAGGATATAAGGTAAAAATCATTATGCCTGACTCTGTAAGTGAAGAAA
>JAZNWB010000106.1:0-10730 GCA_045593125.1 Congzhengia sp.
TGCCCCTAAACCTTAACTTCCAGCACCAACCCCCGACTGGCATCGAAAGCAAGCACCAGAAACTTCATCGATGTGCCCTTTAACGGCTTTTTAGGTCCGTCCTGGGAACAAGCAGATCTGACTAGGATACTGCACCACCTAAGTTTATTAACTTGTTTTAATGTATCAACATCAACGATAATATAACATATTTTTTAAAAATAGTAAAGTATTATTTTTTGAAAGTTAACAATTTTTTAATTCTCACGGGAGAGCAAAAATTTTGAAAGTTCTATTAAAAATTCTGCTTTTTC
Organism: Congzhengia sp.; assembly: GCA_045593125.1. Taxonomy (GTDB): domain Bacteria; phylum Bacillota; class Clostridia; order UBA1381; family UBA9506; genus Congzhengia. The sequence goes on from JAZNWB010000106.1 coordinate 294, forward strand.
TCCGTATTTTGACAACACCTCTATCGCCTTGTTGGTGTAATCCTTTAAAAGGTTCTCAGATTGCTCCATACCATAGATACTTACAAATGTTGATTTTTCAAGCAATCCATCTACTCCTGTTTTTTTGCCAAGAGTTTCCTCACTGCCTGTAACGTCTAAAATATCATCTTTTATCTGAAATGCAATGCCAAGATACCTTGCAAATTCCTCCATTGAGCTTAAATCTTCTCTGCTGCCACCACCAAGAAGTGCTCCCACCCTTGCTGCCGCCATAATCAGCGCTGCAGTCTTGTGGAGGTGCATTGTCATTAATGTTACTGCATCAATAGTCTTTCCTTCTGACTCAATATCAATTACCTGTCCGCCTATCATTCCCTCTGCGCCTGAAGCTGCTGCAATTTCAGACATTGCAGCTAAAGTCATATTAGGCGAAACCTCTGTATTTTTTAACATTGTTTCAAATGCACAGTTTAAGAGTGCATCTCCTGCGAGTACCGCCATAGCCTCGCCAAAGACTTTATGATTTGTTGGTTTTCCGCGACGCAAGTCATCATTATCCATACAGGGTAAATCATCATGAATTAAGGAATATGTGTGTATCATCTCCAAAGCACAGGCAAAGGGCATAACGGATGATATTTCCCCGCCCACAAGTTCTGCGCATGCAAGCATCATAACAGGTCTTATTCTCTTACCACCAGCACTAATGCTATAATTCATAGCCTTATAAATCGTACTTTGGGGGCATTCTTTTTCCTCTATGTATTTTTCAAGGCTTTTATTAACTTCTATAATTTTTAATTCAAATTCCTTGTAAAAATCCAAATTATTCTTCCTCCCCGCCTGATTTTGCTATGTTTTCTTCAGTAAGAATCTTTATCTTTTGTTCTGCCTTATCCAGTGCCTCGTTACACTCATTAGAAAGCTTTACACCTTTTTCAAAAAGCTTTACCGCCTCATCAAGTGAGCATTCGCCTTTTTCTAAAGTACTTACTACTTTTTCAAGCTCTTCCATCGATTGTTCAAATGTATTTGTTTTAGCCATTGGTTTTACCTCCTGCTGAATTTTCTCTCATATAATAAAACAGATACTGTTGTGCATATCCTGCCAGGTGCGAAAACTTTTTGTTTGCAAATTCATGTATTGATAAATCCTTTATTTCATCCTTATAGAGTTCTGAAACAGACCGCTTTACCCACACATCCACAGGAAAAGTTTCTCTGCGTCCGTCACCGAACAATAATATACAGTCAGCCACTTTATTACCTATACCTTTTATTTTAAGAAGCTCTCTCCTGGCTTCTTCGGTGTTATAGTCTTTAAACTTTTCAAGGTTTACTTCTGATTCAGACACTTTATTTATTGCGTCTATTAAATATGAGTCACGATAACCTGCACGCAAAAAGCTCAAGTCTTCTTTTTTGACATCTGCTAATTTATCTACTGTGGGGAATGTGTGATATGTATTATTGTTATACGATATTTTTTCACCATAATGCTCACAAAATCTTTCAACTATTCCCTGAATTCTTGGAATATTATTGTTTGCAGAAATTATAAACGATATTATACATTCCCAAAGGTCCTGATTAAGTAGCCTTATACCTCCGCCAAATGCGGTTGATTTTTTCAAATGAACATCAATGGACAACTGCTCCTTTATTTTAGCATAATCAGTACCCAAATCAAAATAATCATGCCAGATGTCTTGAACCTCTTCATCTGTTGTGTTTTTTAATATTATATCCTGTCCTGATTTTGATATGTTTATTATTCTGTTTTTGGCGACTATTGTATAACTTTCGTCCACTTCTTTTCGGAATCTAAAGCACTGTCCGCATTCGAAAATGTGTTTTGGCTCAAATTCCTCACTATAACCTTTTATTACTGCATATTTTTCCAAAGCATTCACCTCTAATCAGGTCTGCCTGTAAGCTCCCCTTCTTCACATAAATCACAATAGTCCAGTTGACGCAATGCCTCGTACAACACAATTGCAACCGCATTGGACAAATTGAGTGACCTAGACCCTGCTGTCATAGGAATACGGATACATTTATCATAGTTTGCTTTGAGCAATGGTTCGGGTAGCCCATAAGATTCCTTCCCAAAGAACAGGTAATCACCGTCAGAAAATGCAACATCTGAGTGTCTGTGCTTTGATTTTGTTGAGCAAAAGAAATAATTACCGGGGCATTTACTAAAGAAATCATCAAGATTTTCGTAATATCTTATATCAAGCTCATGCCAGTAATCAAGACCCGCTCGCTTTAGCTTCTTATCATCAATAGCAAAGCCCATTGGCTTTATTATATGTAGTGTACTGCCTGTAGCTTTACATGTACGGGCAATATTCCCGGTGTTTTGCGGTATTTCAGGCTCTACAAGCACAATATTCATTGCCATATTATTCATCTTCCTCTTCCATTATAAAGTCATAGATGTAATCCCAGAAGTTTTCTGCACCCTCATTATTCTGAGTGGAAAAAGGAATTAATATATCCCCATCTTCTAAGTTCAGTTCTTCAATTATCATATCAAGATTTTTTTCTAATGCCATTTTTCCCAGTTTGTCTGATTTCGTAGCAAATACTACTAACTGACCGCCTGATGATTTAATAGCCTGCGCCATGTCCTTATCATCAACAGATGGCTTATGTCTGCAGTCTACAAGCAATATTACCTGCAGCAACTGACGTCGTTCGGATAAATAACCGCCGATAATTTCGGTCATTTTCTTTCTTTCGCCGTGACTTGCCTGAGCATAACCATAACCAGGAAGGTCAACAAGCATCAGCTTATCATCAATATTATAAAAGTTTATAGTAACTGTTTTACCGGGCTTTTGGCTTACTCTGGCAAAATTCTTTCTATTGAGTATTTTATTTATCATAGAGGATTTGCCTACATTTGACCTGCCGATAAATGCCACTTCAGGCATACTTGTTGCTGGGTACTGTTCTTTTCGCACTGCAGATATCAGCAGTGTCGCTTTATTTATATTTATTTTCATATTTATCTTCCTTTAATCGACGAGTGCCACCTTTAAAACGTCATTCATATTTCTTGCAAGTACAATATCCACATTTTCCTTAACCACATTTTCCAACTCGTCAATATCCTTTTTATTTTCAAAGGGAATTACAACTGTTTTTATTCCTGCCTGATGAGCTGCCAGAGTTTTTTCACGGAGTCCGCCAATAGGCAGTACTCTTCCCCTTATGGTTATTTCACCTGTCATTGCAACCTTATGGTTTACTGCTTTGTTTGAAAGAGCGGAAACTAAAGCTGTTGCAATGGTAATTCCTGCTGATGGTCCGTCCTTTGGGGTAGCACCCTCGGGAACGTGGATATGAATGTCGCAATTCTTATAAAATTCTCCGTCAATACCTAATTTTTTGTAATTGGAACGCACATAGCTTACCGCAGCTTTGGCGGATTCTTTCATGACATCACCTAGCTGGCCTGTTAATTCAAGATTTCCTGTACCGTCCATAATATTTACTTCAACAGATAACGTGTCACCGCCAACCTGAGTCCATGCAAGTCCTGTTACTACACCGACTTCGTCTTTTTTTGAAGCAGAATCTTCTAAGAAAATTTCTTTACCCAAAAATTCTTCTAAGTTTTTGCTTGTAACCTTCACCTGTGTGTTGGAATTGTCAACAATTTTGAGTGCGGCTTTTCTCAGAACATTTGCAATTTTACGTTCTAATGTTCTAACCCCTGCCTCCCTTGTGTAATGAGCAATAATTCCCTTGATTGCACTATCATTTACAGAAACATTCTTTTTTGTAAGCCCGTGTTTTTTAAGTTGCTTACTCAAAAGATGATTCTTAGCTATATTGAATTTTTCCTCGGAGGTGTAACCGGGAATTTCTATAATTTCCATTCTGTCTAATAAAGGTCTTGGGATTGTGTCCAATGTATTTGCAGTTGCAATAAATAAAACATTGGAAAGGTCAAAATCTACCTCCATGAAATGGTCACGGAACTTCGTATTCTGTTCTGCATCCAGAACCTCAAGGAGCGCTGCAGCAGGGTCTCCTCTGTAATCTGATGCCATTTTGTCAATTTCATCAAAAAGCATCAAAGGATTATTAGTACCTGCCTGTTTTAGAGCAGTTATAATTCTTCCGGGCATAGAACCTATATAGGTGCGTCTGTGACCACGGATATCTGCCTCATCACGGATACCACCTAAAGAAATTCTTGCATAGCTTCTTCCCATACTCTCAGCAATAGATTTTGCGATAGAGGTTTTACCTACTCCGGGAGGTCCAACAAGGCAAAGTATAGGTCCTGCCATAGAGCCTGTTATCTTTTTTACTGCCAGGTATTCCATTATACGCTCTTTTACTTCCTTTAAGCCATAATGGTCACGGTCTAAGACTTCCTTTGCATTGGAAACCTCTAACGTATCCTTTGTAAAATTATTCCATGGAAGGTCACAAATCCACTCAAGGTATGTGCGGATAACGTTGGCATCAGGATTATTTACCGACATTTTTGAAAGTCGTGATAATTCTTTTGCACACTTTTCAACTACATTTTCAGGAAGGTCTAGGTTATCTAACTTTTTCTTGTATTCATCAACCTCAAATTCGCTGTCATCGCCTAATTCCTCGTGAATTACCTTGAGTTGCTCACGCAGAAAATATTCACGCTGATTTTTATCTATATTCTTCTTTACCTGTCTGTCAATTTTTGTATCCACTTCTGCTATCTGAATTTCGCGAAGTAAAATTTCCAAAAGTCTTTCAGCACGAACCTTTGTATCTTCAATATTTAAAATTTCCTGTTTGTCGGATAGCTTCAATGGCATATTTGATGCTATACTGTCAACTAAGTGAGATGTATTGTTTGTATTGTCAAGTGACAGTACAAATTCACCGCTTATTCTGTTGTTATAGTCACGGTAATTCATAAACTCATCCACGATTTTACGGCGGAGTGCTTCGCTTTCAATGGAATTATCATCACTCATATCCTCTTCTATCTCATCAACCAAAGATACAAAGAAAGGCTTTGTTTTTAACACTTCACAGATTTTTGCACGCTTAATGCCTTCAACTAGTACACGCACAGTATTGTTGGGCATTTTTACAACCTGACTAATTTTACATATTGTTCCCACAGTCTCAATATCTGCAGGCTTTGGATTTTCAATTGTGGGGTCAGTCTGCATGGTAACAAACGCCATCTGCTTGTTTACCATAGCGTTTTCAAGGGCTAATAAAGACTTTTCCCTGACTATATCAAAATGAACCAGTGTATTGGGAAAAACCACCATCCCACGCACTGCAAGTGTAGGCAGTGCTGATGTTTGTTTTATCAATGAATTTTCCATTTTTACCTCCGAAAAATCGACAATACTAAAATTTATTCCATACGTCTGTGTTTTTGTCAGTAACACAGATGTCTATATCTTTTTCAAATTCTTTTTTAAGCAATTCCGCTAAATAGTCACAGAAGATAATTTCTGCGTTGTAGTGAGGAACGTCTATTAAAGCCATATTGTTTTCATAGGCAAATCTTGCGTGATGATACTTAAAATCGCCTGATATGAAAGCATCGCACCCTGCTTCTTTCGCAGCATACAAAAAATCTGCTCCGCCTCCGTTACATACGGCGATTTTAGAAATTTTTGTATCAGTATCTCCTACATAACGCACCGAATCTAACAAAAATTCTGCCTTTACCTTTTTCAATATTTCACCAAGGGTTGTTTCAGCTTTTAAGTTACCAATTCTACCTGAACCGTCTTCACAATCTCCATCAATAGCACATCTATTCTCAGTATTTGCAATTTTGTCTAAAAATAAATCACAAAGTCCTGATTTTACTCCATCAAAATTCGTATGTACGGAAATAAGGGATATGTCATTCTTTATAAGTTCAATAACTGTACGGGATATAGAATCGTCACTAACTATTCGTTTTAGAGGCTTAAAAATAAGGGGATGATGCGAAATTACAAGGTCGCAACCACGGACTTTGGCGTCCTCTACCACTTTTTCATCAGCATCCAAAGTGACTAAAACTTTGTTAATCTCTTTGTCCTTATCTCCTACCAAAAGTCCAACGTTATCATAGTCTTCTGCAAGGTAGGACGGTGCAAAAGCATTTAAAAACTCTGTAATTTTATTTAATTTCACCATTTTGAACACTCCTCCTGCAGTTTTTTGAGTTCTGAAATAAGAAATGCGAAATGCTCCTGCTTTTCCTTTATTTCAGGGGATGTGGAGTTTTCCATAGAAGAAACTGCTTTTTCATATTCGTAAATTTTTCCTGATAGAAGTTCAGGCAATATTTTATCCTGTTTTTTTATAAGTGCTTCACCTATTAACAAATTAATTTCCTTTTCAATTTTCATTTTTCCCGGCTCTGCACAAATAATGGTATAAATTTTATCGTCTTCTTTTGCAAGTGTTTCATCCACAATATTAAATCCGTTTTCTGCTAAATATTTTCTTGTTTCTTCAATAGCCGTCATAGGCTGCAAAATATATTTTTTCACAGAGGTGAGCCTGTCTTTGTGACTTTCTATAATACTGTTTATCAGTATTCCGCCCATACCTGCAATTACAACCGTATCTGCCTCGCCATCCTGAAGCTTTTCCAGTCCGTCGGACAGTCTTGTGATTATTTTATCTGAAAGATTAAACCTCTTTATATTTTCATCAGCACGTGTTAGCGGACCTTCATTAATATCCATTGCAATTGCAGATTCTGCTCTTCTTTTTTTTACAAGATAAACAGGAACGTAGGCATGGTCTGTTCCGATATCTGCTATACTTTTACAATCGCCAACCATGCTAGCTACCGCCAAAAGCCTTGGAGTCATAAAAGAATCAATATTCATTTTTGACCACACCTCCCCATTAAACAATATAAAATAGTATATCATAATTTAAAAAAAGTGTCAACAACACCGAAATTTGTGAAAATTTAATATTTACTTTTTTATTTTATTATGTTATTATTAAAAACAGAATTCATTAGTTTTGCAAGGAGGTTAAATTTATGTACAACAACGAGCAACTTCCCCACGCATGGGACGAGCTGGTAGATAAGCTTACCTACATGCCCGCAATTGTAAAAACAATTGAAAAAATTTATGACGTAAACTGGTCTATGACTGTAAACAGGCACGACCACTTTGAAATGGTCTATATTAAAAAAGGCAATGCAATATTTCAGATAGAAGGCATAGATGTTAATATGCCTCCTCACTCAATCATCATTATTAAACCCGGACGTGCACACAAATTTGTTGTAAAATCTGATGTATGTGAGCTGATAGTTTTAAGCTTTACATTTAAGTCTCAGAAAAATGACGCAGAAAACCACGTATCATTGACAGATTTTGTGGAATATATTGAAGACGATGCAACAGGTGATTACCTGTTCCTTTCTCTGAGCAAGAAAAACGACATAATCCATGTAATGAACAGAATTTTAAGGGAACGCATAAAAACTCAGGTATGGGGCGATTTTTTAAGTTGTCTTTTAGTTATTGAGCTTTTTGTTTTACTTTCAAGAACCTTAAAACAGGAATGGGAGCAAAGTGCAAAAAACAGAAATTTAAAGCTTCATGAGCTTTTAAACATCGCAAAGGAATACATTGATAACAACTACGACAAGGACTTGACACTTACTCAGGTAGCAAAATACATTTACCTGTCAGACAGCTATTTTGCCCATTCCTTTAAGGACAAGTTTGGCATAAGTCCTAAAAGCTATATTTTAAAGGTACGAATTGAGGCAGCAAAGGAATATCTTAAAAACACCGATACAAAGGTTGCAGAGGTGGCTAAAATTGTAGGATTTTCCAGTCAGCAGCGTTTTAATGACATTTTTAAAAAGCACGAAAATATAACACCGCTAAGTTATCGTCAGATGTGTAAATTAGAACGTATGAATTATAATGAATATCCACAGACAGTAAGCACAGAAGGATAAAAGGGATGTAGCAACGCTACATCCCTTTTTTAGATTAATACTGGTTTCTGTTTTCGTTTCTGTTTTGGTTGTTGTTCTGGTTATTTTTGTTTTCGTTTCTGTTCTGATTGTTGTTGTTCTGATTCTGGTTGTTGTTCTGATTTCTGTTTTTGTTTTCCATAATATCCTCCAGCTAAATTGAGAAATTAATTTATGAGCTACGGCTCATACTTATTATCTGCAAAATAGTCGGAGTTATTCAAATATGATCATTTTTTATTAAACAAAATTAAATCTATAAAATCGTCATTGGTCTTTGTGCGAATAAGGTCTGAAATCAAGCTTTCTGTAACATCCATAGTAGTTTGATTAGAAAGCTCACGTCTTATTGTCCATACAGCTTCTAATTCACGCTGACTTTGTAAGAGTTCTTCTTTTCGTGTGCCTGACTTGTTTATGTCTATTGCAGGAAAAATTCTCTTTTCCTGTAATTTTCTGTCTAAATGAAGTTCCATATTTCCCGTACCCTTGAACTCTTCAAATATAACTTCGTCCATTCGGCTGCCTGTTTCAACAAGTGCCGTCGCAAGAATGGTTAAACTTCCTCCATTTTCAATATTTCTTGCAGCACCGAAAAATTTCTTAGGCTTATGGAGTGCTGCTGGGTCTAAACCACCTGATAGAGTCCTTCCTGACGGCGGAACTGTCAAATTGTATGCTCTTGCAAGTCTTGTTATAGAGTCTAAAAGCACCACAACGTCTTTGTTCTGTTCTACAAGTCTTTGTGCACGCTCCAGCACAATTTCAGCCACTTTTGCGTGGTGTTCAGGAACCTGATCAAAGGTTGAATATACCACATCACCCTTTATTGAACGTTTCATATCTGTAACTTCTTCAGGTCTTTCGTCAATTAAAAGAACAATCAAAGTTACTTCAGGGTGGTTTTCTTCTATATTATTGGCTATATTTTTTAAAAGCGTTGTTTTACCTGCCTTGGGAGGAGCAACAATTAAACCTCTCTGTCCTTTTCCGATAGGTGCTAACAAATCTACAAGACGCATAGCAAAATCTCTTTGATTTGTAGCCAGACGAATTCTTTCCTCGGGAAAAATTGGTGTAAGATATTCAAAGGGTTTTCTGCGGATTGCTTTATCAGGCGTGTCGTCGTTAACGTGCTGAACGTAGATTAGTGCCGGAAATTTTTCCTCCTCTTTTGGAGGTCTTGCAATGCCCGAAACCTTGTCACCTGTTTTTAAATTAAAACGTCTAATCTGTGTAGGTGAAACATACACATCCTTTGGTGTTGACAGGTAGTTTTCTCCCCTCAAAAAACCAAATCCGTTTTCAGGAAGCACTTCTAATACACCTTCTACTAAATTGTCACCTTCATTTAATGTAAGTTCTTTTTTAGTTTCCGTACTTTCTTTTGTATTATTCTCTATTTCCTTAATAAGCTCGTCTTTTTTGAGCTTTGCAGTGTTTTTAATACCTAAAGTTTTTGCTGTCTCTCGCAGTTCTGAGATTTTTTTTGATGCTAAATCCATAAAATGCCTCCGATATAAAATTTTTGTTTTTTTAGGGAAATTTGTAAGAAAAAAATGAGTTAAAGTTACCGCAGTGCATTCTACACTGCGGTATTTTTTTGAATTAAATTATTTGATTCTGTAAGTAAATCCGAATTTATCTTCTACTGTACCCTTCTGGATACCTGTAATTGTGTCATACAAGAACTGTGAAACCTTACCAATTTCGTTGTTGTTTATAACCATCTTTTCGCCACGGAAGCAAAGCTCTCCAACAGGAGAAATTACAGCAGCTGTACCTGTACCGAAAACTTCTTCAAGCTTACCTGCTTTGTATGCCTCAACGATTTCATCAATTGAAACTTTTCTTTCGCAAGCATTATAACCATAAGATGTTAACACCTTCAATACAGAGTCTCTTGTGATACCTGCTAAGATACTTCCGTTTAACTCAGGTGTTACAATTTCATCACCGATTTTAAAGAAGATGTTCATAGCACCAACTTCTTCGATGTATTTTCTTTCTACACCATCAAGCCAGAGTACCTGTGAATATCCTTTTTCTGATGACACAGCCTGAGCCTTTAAGCTAGCTGCATAGTTACCAGCAGTCTTTGCAAAGCCCATTCCACCACGTACTGCACGTACATAATCATCTTCGACCCAGATTTTAACAGGAGCAAGTCCATCTTTATAGTATGAACCAACAGGGCTTAAAATTACTACAAATTTATATGTATGAGAAGGATGAACACCCAACATATTATCTGTACCGAAAATAAAGGGACGGATATAAAGTGATGTACCCTCACCTTCAGGAATCCAATCCTGATCCAATAATACCAACTGTTTGATTGCTTCTACTGCAAAAGACTCATCAATCTGAGGAATGCAAAGTCTGTCATTTGACTCATTGATTCTAGCCATATTTCTTTCGGGTCTGTAAAGGAATATTTCACCATTCGCTCC
>JAZNWB010000107.1:0-9363 GCA_045593125.1 Congzhengia sp.
AAATCTATAATTTTTTTCGGACATTTGCTTGCGCAAATTCCACAGTTTACACATTTTTCGTAGTCGATTACTGCCACATTGTCAACAACATGAATTGCGTCTTTAGGACAGTTTTTCTCACATATCTTACAACCAAGGCAACCGGCTGTGCAGATGTTTTTAAGAGCTGCACCTTTATCCTTTGATACACATTTTACAAAAGTACGCTGACGAGCTTCAACAAGTCTGATTACGTTGTGGGGGCAAACCTCAACACAAGCACCGCAGGCAACACACTTATCCTTATCTACCACCGCAACGTCGTTTTCCACATGAATTGCGCCAAACTGGCAAACGTCTGCACAACTTCCAAAACCTATACAGCCGTAAGAGCACGCCTTGTCGCTGCCGCCATAGCGAGCCGCCGCAACGCAATCGGTTATGCCTTCGTAGTGATGGTTTAAAACAACATTTGAACAGCTACCACTGCACATTACCATAGCAACCTTTGGTACGCTTTCACCTACCGTAACTCCTAGAATTTCTGCAATTTTTTCTTTATTTTCAGGCTTTGTTGAGGGACAATCTGTGATGTTTGCAACACCCGAACACAACCCCTGCGCAAAACCTGAACAACCAGGGTAACCGCAGCCACCACAGTTTGCACCTGCAAGGAGTTCCTCTATCTGTTCCAATCGTTCGTCTTTTTTGACACGAAATACTTTGGCTGCAATGCCCAATAACACGCCAAAGACTGCACCCATAGAACCCAAAATTATTACAGGTATTAATATTTCTTTCATATCCATACCTCCCTAAAACTTCATTCCCGAGAATCCCAAAAATGCTAATGCCAAAAGCCCTGCAGTAACCAACGCAATGGGAAATCCCTGCAAGTGTTTTGGGATGTCTGCCGTTTCAAGTCTTTCCCTTACACCCGCAAAAAGTACAATTGCAAGCATAAATGAGAGTCCTGCCGAAAAACTGTAAACCAATGTATGAACAAAGTCAAAGCCTTCCTGCACGTTTAAGAGTGCAACACCTAAAACCGCACAGTTTGTAGTAATTAAGGGAAGGTAAATTCCTAATGCCCCATAGAGTGCCGGCGAGAATTTTTGTATTGCCATTTCCACCAGTTGTACGAGCACCGCTATAACTAAAATAAACGCCACAGTCTGCATATATCCGATACCTGCAGCATCAAGTAATATCTGTACAAAATATGTAACAACAGACGCAACTGTCATAACAAATGTTACGGCAATGCTCATTCCTACTGCCGTACCCACTTTTTTTGATACACCAAGGAAAGGACAGATACCTAAGAATTTAACTAAGACGTAATTGTTTGCCAAAATTGTTGTTAAAGAAAGGAGAACTAATTCTGCCAATAATTTCATTGTTTTTCTCCCCTTTCTTTTTTTGCAGATATTATATTAATAACTGCCAGCACACAACCCAGCACAATGAATGCACCTGGAGGTAGGATCATAATTGTTGCAGGCTGAAAACCTGCCCCAAAAAGTTCAATTCCCAAAAATGTTCCGTTACCTAAAATTTCACGGATTGTACCTAAAATGCAAAGTGCCAAAGTAAAACCCAGCCCCATGCCTATACCGTCTAATGCTGATTTTACAACGCCGTTTTTAGAAGCAAAGGCTTCTGCGCGACCAAGTATGATGCAGTTTACAACAATTAAAGGAATAAATATGCCGAGGGACTTCGAGATTTCAGGAAGAAACGCTTTTAGCGCCATCTCAACAGCCGTAACGCAACCTGCAATAACGATTATATATGCCGCTATTCTCACCTTGTTGGGGATGAAATTTCTCAAAAGTGAAATTATGATATTTGATGCTACCAAAACCACCATGGTAGACAATCCCATACCAATACCATTGATAACAGAGGTGGATACGGCGAGGGTTGCACACATTCCTAAAAACTGTACAAAGATGGGGTTTTCTTTTACAAGACCTTTTGTAAGCTCTTTTAAGTTAGTCATTTAGCCCACCTCCAACTGCATATACTGCTTCAATTGCATCGTTAACGCCCTGTGTTGCCGCTGCAGATGTAATGGTAGCACCTGTTATGGCAACGATTTCGTTGTTCTTTGCTTCGCCGTTTTTAATAACCGACACAGGGCCAATTTTACCTGCATACTGACCTGAAAAATCTTCATCTGTACATTTTGCACCAAGTCCTGCAGTTTCGGAGTTTGAAACAACCTTAATACCCGAAACAGACATATCAGGATTTATACCCACCATCATATCAATGGTGCCGCCGTAGCCGTTAGGTGTCACATTTACACACCAGCCTACCATTTGGTTGCCTGATACTGCCTGATATACGGCTTTTACATTTCCGTTGCTGTATTCAAAATCTACAAAATCAGATGCCGCCGGCATAACCTGTTGCTTTGCCTCGTTTTGCTCTTTTAATGTGTTTTCTGAGATTTTTTCTCGTGTTACATTGTTTGTAAAAGCAAGGAGCAGAGCAACAACCAAAGAGATAACCAATAAAACTAAAGACAGCACAACGGGATTTTCATTCTTCTGCATTACTGCACTCCCCCTTTCTTGGTCACTACAGCACCAAATGTGCGGGGTTTTGTCCATTTGTCAATTAAAGGTGTTGCCACATTCATTAAAAGAATTGAGTAGCTGACACCCTCGGGGTACGCACCAAATCTTCTTATTACGAATGTGAGAATTCCGCAACCCAATGCAAAAATAATCTGACCGCGTGATGTGATGGGAGATGTTACATAGTCTGTTGCCATAAAGATTGCACCTAAGAAAAGACCTCCCGATAAAATGTTATACATCATACTGTCAAAGGCCGACAGCCCTGTCGACGGGAACACAAATGTCAAAACTGCTACAGTCAGAATATATGTAAGGGGAATTCTTACAGAAATCACTTTTCTTATAACTAGATAGATACCGCCAATCAATAGTGCTGCCGTTGAAACCTCACCAATACAACCGCCTACTTTACCTAAAAACATATCTAAAAATCGAGGAAGTGTACCTATCTCTGGGTTTTTAAGAATTGCAAGGGGCGTTGCTGACGATACAACGTCTGCAGGGATAATAAACCCTGTGGTATGGGGTATGGTCCATTTCGTCATAATAACAGGCCAGGAAGCTAAAAGAAATGCTCTTCCCACAAGTGCGGGGTTCATAAAGTTATGACCCACACCGCCGAAGAACTGCTTTGCAATAACAATTGCTACAACAGAACCAATAAGGCAAATCCACCAAGGGGCAGAAACGGGGAGGTTAAATGCCAAAAGCATTCCTGTAACTGCTGCTGTTCCATCACTTATCGTCACAGGTCTGCCTGTTATTTTCTGCCACAAAAATTCCGTGCCTACACAGAATATCATGCAAAGAGCAGTAATGTATGCCGCTCTTATGCCAAAGTAAAATACCGACGCAATGAGTGCAGGAACGAGGGCAATTAAAACATCTCTCATAATATCCGAGGTGCGGGTACCGTCTTTAATGTGCGGAGATGAAGAAACTATTATTTTTTCCATTATTTCTTTGCCTCCTTTGCACGACGTGCGTTTATTTTTTGTTTACCCAAACGGATTGACTGCACAAGGTGCCTTTTTGACGGACAAACATAAGTACAGCTTCCACATTCCATACAATTTAAGATGTTGTTTTCCATTAAGGTTTCGATATCTCCCCTGCGGCTATACATATCAAGTGTGGTGGGTAACAATTTCATAGGACACACACTTACACATCTGCCGCAACGGATACAGTTTAATTCGTCTTCGTGGCGGGTGTACTTTTCGGAGAATAAAAGCAATCCCGAGGTACCCTTGACCACAGGAATATCCAGTGACACTCCCGCAATACCCATCATAGGTCCGCCCATAATAATTTTTGATACTTCTTCCTTTGTGCCACCGCAGGCATCAACAAGATATGAAAAAGGCGTGCCCAGAGGAACATATAAGTTTGAGGGGTTAGATATTGCATCCCCCGATACTGTAACAATTCTTCTGTGAAGTGGGATACCGTAGGCTAAGGCTCTAAAAATTTCTGCCACAGTCCCAATATTTATAACTATACACCCAACATCCATAGGAAGTTTTCCCATAGGCACTTCCTTGCCGCATACAGCATTAATTATCTGCTTTTCCGAGCCTTGAGGGTACTTTTTCTTTAAAACCTTTATTTCTATCCCTGTGCCTTTTGTCTTTTCTTCTAAAAGCTCAATTGCCTCAGGAGCATTGTCTTCTATACCCACGTAACACTTAGACAAATTAAGAAGTCGCATCAAGCATTTTAGTCCGCCAACAACATCTTCTGTCATCTCCAGCATAACACGTCTGTCAGAGGTAAGGTAAGGCTCACATTCTGCGGCGTTTACTATCAGGTGTGTAATCTCTTTATCCTCAGGAGGAGAAAGCTTTACGTGGGTAGGAAATCCTGCCCCACCCATACCAACAATACCTGCCTCTCTGATTATGCGTCTCATCTCGTTGGGGGATAAGTCATCAATGCTTTGTGTATGTATGGGTTCTGCCTCTTCGTACAACCCGTCATTTTCTATTACAATGGTCAGGACTTTTGAATTTGTATGATTTAAATACATACCGATATCTTTTACCTTGCCTGACACAGATGAATGAAGGGGTGCTGCAACGAAAGCTTCAGCATCTGCAATTTTTTGCATTTTCAACACTCTGTCACCCACAGAAACCAAGGGTTTTAAGGGTGCTCCGATATGCTGGCTAAGGGGAAAATACAAAACTTCGGGAGCTGAGAGTTCCACTAAAGGCTTATCCTTTGTGGCACTTTTTTTGCCCGAGGGGTGTATTCCGCCCGAAAATGTCAGCTTTGCCATTTTAAACATCCTCTCTTTATTTATATCCATCATATTTATCCTATCATAAAAAAGTCCTGAAAACAAGTAAAACTTGAGGAGTTTCCTCAAGTTTTAGTGTTAAAATTTTGTCAATTTTCTCGATAGTATTTTTATAGAATTGAGCACTGCAATAACGCATACGCCCACATCTGCAAAAACCGCTGCCCAGACACTTGTTATGCCTAGTGCTCCAAGTATCAGTACCGCCACCTTTACCCCAATAGAAAAAATAATGTTTGCTCGGGCAACCGTCACCGTTTTCTTAGCAAGGCGAAGTGCTCGGGGTAATTTTTCTAAGTTGTCATCTGTTATTACAATATCTGATGCCTCAATTGCTGCATCCTGACCGATTTGTCCCATGGAAACCGCCACATCCGCCATAGCCATAACGGGAGCATCATTAATTCCGTCACCGCAAAAGACAACTTTGCCTAAGCTTTCTTTCATAATCTGCTCTGATTTTTCTACCTTATCCTGAGGGAGAAGCTCTGCAAAGTGCTCATCTGCACCCACGACCGTTGCCACAACGTCAGCACTTTCTTTTTTGTCGCCTGTGAGTATCACAGTCTTTTTTATACCCGTACTTTTAAGCTGTGATATTATCTCTTTTGCATTTTCTTTTATTTTGTCACTAACTGTAATGGTTCCCAGGAATTTTCCGTTTCGTGCTACGTAAACTACTGTACCATTGTCACACGATGGTTCGTATGAAATGCTATATTCCTCCATAAGATGCTTATTTCCCGCTAAAATTTCTCCCTCATTACTTTCAGCCAGAATCCCCTTTCCTGCAAGTTCACATACATTTTCTACTCTAAGAAGCTCACCCTTATATTCTTCCCGTATTGCCTGAGAAACAGGATGATTGGAATAGATTTCTGCCGATGCACATATTTTCAAAAGTTCCTCTTTGTCTACACCTGTGGGACAGACATCAATAACAGAAAATTCTCCTTTAGTCAGAGTGCCTGTTTTGTCAAATATTATCGTATCTGCCTGTGCCAGCGTTTCTATGAAATTCGAGCCCTTAATTAAAATCCCTGAAGCCGACGCTCTGCCCAGACCTGCAAAAAACGCCAAGGGCACAGAAATCACCAATGCACAGGGGCAGGAAATTACCAAAAATGTAAGGGCACGCCTAATCCACTCAATCGGGTTTCCTAAAACAACGGAAGGTACAACTGCCAAAAGAAGTGCTAATACCACAACGACAGGTGTGTACACAAGAGCAAATCTGTGGATAAAGCTTTCATAAGTTGATTTTCTTGAAGATACGTTCTCTGTAAGCTCGAGTATTTTTGCCACAGTAGAGTTTTTATAAACCTCAACTACAGAAGCCTTAATTACACCATTTATATTTATGCTTCCGCTGAGGATTTTATCACCAACAGTTACAGCTAAGGGTACGCTCTCTCCAGTAATCGCACGGGTGTCAATATCTGCACTGCCTTCAGTTATTTTACAGTCAACAGGCACACGCTCTCCTGCTTTAATGAGTATGATTTCACCTACATCTACCTCTTTAGGCGAAACTGTCACAAATTCTCCCTCACGCAAAACACAGGCGTACTCTGGTGCAATATCGGCTAATGCGGCAATTTCCTTTCGGCTCTTTGATACGGCAATGCTTTGAAAAAGCTCGCCCACCTGATAAAATACCATTACCGCCGCACCCTCAACAGGCTCACCAATAAAAAACGCTCCTATTGCTGCGACGCTCATCAGGAAATGCTCGTCCAAAGGGTTTAATCGCGCTAAATTTTTTATTGCTCGCACAATACTTTTGTGGCCACACACACAAAATGCCGCTCCCGACAAAAGTACGGTGAGAAATTCTACTCTTTTTGTAAAAAGTGCTGCTATAAAAAACAACAAGGCTATTATAATTCTTTTAAGTTCACGCCTTTGTTTTCTTGTCATAGAATTATCACCGCATCAGGCTCAATTTTCTTGCATTCCGCTGCCGCCTGCTTCATAACACGAACAAAGATTTCATCAGGGGCTTCCACGGTCAGATTTGACCTTACAAAATTCACCCTTGCATCAATTACTCCGTCAATGTTTTTTATCGCCTGCTCCATTTTTGCTGCACAATGTGCACATTCCAAATCCTCTATTAAAAATGTCTTTTTCATATTCTCTCTCCTATTCTGATATATGTTCCATTCCCATTTCAATAATTGTTCTTACGTGGTCGTCAGACAGCGAGTAAAACACAGTCTTACCCTCTCTTCTCTGCTTTACAAGTCTTGCACCCTTTAAAACCCTTAACTGATGTGAAATTGCTGACATTGTCATATTTAAGAGTTGTGCAATGCCTCCCACGCACATCTCCGACTCAAAAAGTACATATAATATCTTTATGCGGGTAGAGTCACCAAACACCTTATAGAATTCTGCCAAATCAAAAAGGTCTGTATCCTCAGGCAAGTGGTCACGTACTTCGTCTACCACAAGGTCGTGGTTATGTATTTTGTTGCAATCATCTGCCATAACATTTCCTCCTACAATTGAATACTTGTTCAATTGTTATTATATGCCCCTCCCCCGCATTTGTCAATACCTAAAATCTAAACGGCTGATATTTTGGTATATGTCAGGGAGTAATATCTTGACAATACGCGATTAGTGTGCTATAATTTTTCCATAAACAAACAAAAAAAAGGAGTTACTTACTATGTCAAGAATTAAGACTTTAGAGACTAAAGATTTAAAGAAGAGCGTTGAAAACGGCGGTTGCGGCGAATGTCAGACATCTTGCCAGTCAGCTTGTAAAACATCTTGCGGTGTTGCTAATCAGCAGTGCGAAAGCAAAAATAAATAATTAAGAATGCAAGAATAGGGGCTGTTGTATGAGCAACAGCCCCCTATTTTAAGCTGGACGGAAAAAGATGCAGAATGGACAGTCTGAGCCCGAAGCTGTATATAGATACTGCGAGAGGCGAAGAATGTTCATAGCATAAAGACATTAATAAAAAGCCACCGAAGACGGTGGCTACATATTTTATGTTACATATATTAGTTTGCACTATATGCTATTTATGATTTATTTTTCTTTATGCGCTCTGCGCTTTTTACTACAGCGTAGGAGAAGAACATGATACATTGCTATAAATTAAACGGGTACAATATAATTTTAGATATGGCATCAGGAAGCGTTCACTCGGTAGATGAGGTGGCATATGACGCTATTGAAATGTACGAAAGCCATACAAAAGACGAAATAAAGGCTTTTTTACTGGATAAATATAAGGACATTCCCGACGTGACAGATGAAGAAATTGATGAGTTGTTTTCAGACATCGATGCGTTAAAGGACGAAGGTAAGCTTTTTTCCAAAGATATTTACGAAAACCACGCCTTTGACTTCAAAGCTCGTCACACCGAGGTAAAAGCACTTTGCTTACATATTGCTCACACCTGTAACCTGACCTGTGACTACTGCTTTGCAGCACAAGGTAAATTCCACGGAAAGTCTGCACTTATGAGCCTTGATGTGGGAAAGCGTGCAATAGATTTCTTAATCGAAAATTCGGGGAAAAGACGAAATTTAGAAGTGGACTTTTTTGGCGGTGAGCCACTACTTGGCTTTGATGTTGTGAAGGGAATTGTGGAATATGCCCGTTCAATAGAAAAACAACACAACAAAAATTTCCGCTTTACCTTAACCACCAATGGTATGCTCATTGACGATGAGGTTATTGACTTTGCAAACCGTGAGTGTCACAACGTGGTACTGTCCTTAGACGGGCGAAAAGAAATTCATGATGCCCTTCGTAAAACCCCCTCAGGTGCAGGCTCTTACGACACTATTGTTCCAAAGTTTAAAAAGCTTGTAGAGGCACGCGACGGCAAGGGCTACTATATGAGAGGCACATTCACCCACAAAAATCCCGACTTTACCAAGGATGTATTACATATGGCAGATTTGGGATTTTCGGAGCTTTCCATGGAGCCTGTTGTATGTGCCCCCGATGACCCCAATGGTCTGACTGACGAGGATATCAAAATCGTTTGCGACCAGTACGAAGTTCTGGCTAAAGAAATGATAAAACGCAAAAAAATGGGTTGCGGCTTTACATTTTATCATTATATGATTGATTTAACAGGCGGTCCATGTATATACAAACGAATTGCAGGCTGTGGCTCTGGCACTGAGTATTTTGCCGTTACCCCCTGGGGCGAGCTTTATCCCTGTCATCAGTTTGTAGGCGAAGAAAAATACAAAATGGGCGATATCTGGAAAGGCGTCACAGAAGAGAACATCCTCAGTGAATTTAAAATGTGTAACGCCTATGCAAAGCCAGAATGCTCCGACTGTTGGGCAAAGCTTTATTGCAGCGGCGGTTGTGCAGCAAACCCCTTCCACGCATCAGGCAAAATCACAGGAATTTATGAGCAGGGATGTACTTTATTTAAAAAACGCATTGAGTGCGCAATAATGATACAGGTAGCGGAGAATAGTTAATTCTATTGAAGAGGTTATGCTCC
>JAZNWB010000108.1:0-12279 GCA_045593125.1 Congzhengia sp.
TGAGGAAAAAATGATTGCTGCATCTGATTTTACTGATGGAGTAACATGGAAAGTATCAGATGGAACTACAATGGATGGTGCTTCTTGGGGTAGTGCTACCGGTTCAAACGGTTCTGTTACCATTAGCAATGATGGCATTAAAAGCCGTTCTGTCTTTACAAAAGTTACAGGCTTTGTTCCGGGTAGGGCGTATAGTCTAAATCTTACTACCACTTCAGGTGTTGAAAATGTTACAGTTGCGGTAGATGATAGTGCATATTTTAAAAATCAGATATTATATGCCGACACAAATAAATTTATGCGTTTTATTGCCAGCGGCATTAATTACAGTATAAAATTTATAGCAGAAAACACATTTGTGTATCTTGCTATTAAATTGAATAGCAGCACATCCTCAATAACTGTTAACAATTTTGCAGTAAAAACATTTAATGCAGCTGAAACTGCGGGCTACGCATTGACTACAACAACTTGGGGAGCATCTCAGGGTAGTGCAACTAGTAATCATAGGGCCGGAAATGTTGTAATGAGCGGAATTAATTATCAATGCGCATACGTACCGGTTACTTTAGCTCCATATACCAAATATACTTTTAGTTTTACACATACCGCAGCCGCGTTAGAACATTTCTTAGTTGTTCCCAGTGATAATTCAAACGCAACGAATGGTGCTTATCCTGTAGAATTTCATGCCACACTTTTAAGCAGCACCGACACAACTAAATCATATCAATTTACTACAAGCGCTGAAACTGACTATCATTTTAAATTAAAGGTTGGTGATACTGCTTCATATACTATTAGTGATTTAGTATTAGCAAAAGGTGCAACTTTAACTGAAGAACAGATTGTAGGTAATGCTCTTGCGAATGATGGAACTTGGACGGTAACTGCAAACGCCGGTGGCACAGTAACACAATCCAAAGGCACAGTTAAAATAACCGGAGCACAGTATCAACAGATATCCGTTCCTTTAACCGGTTTGAAAGCTAATACTACCTATACAATAAGTTTTAACCATAACGCAAATGGCGATAAGTGGTATCATTTTGCAAACACGGTGTATATTATTCCTAACGAAACCGAGTATAATGCGAATATTTTGAGCAAAGAGGGAACCATTAAATATACTTATGAGGATTGCAATACAGATACTTCTACTACTATAAGATTTACTACCGATAATGCTAATTCTACATATTTACTGGTGTTGGATAATCGTGATCTTACTGGCATGACCATTATTTTAAGTGATTTTGCTTTTGCAGCTAAAACAGCTTATGAGTTTGATGGTACTGCTATTCGTGCCGCTTCTGCAGATGTTCCTCAAGGTATGCGTTTTAAAAATACAATTTCTAAGGACTTATTAGCAAATGGATATAACGGTAAAGAAATAGTAGAATATGGCACTCTTGCCGCTTTTGAGAAAAATATCACAACTGACTTTACTTATGAAAACGTTGACGGTAAAAACATTAAAAAAGGTGTGGCCTTTGATGTTGCCACCAATACAAACGTTGTTTTTGAAGAAGATGATGCTAATATCACATATACCGCTGTACTTATAGGCATTGAGAAAGAAAAGTACAATTTAAATTGTAAGGTACGTTCCTATATGGTACTGTCTGATGGCAGTGTGATTTATGGCGATATTCAAACGTATAGTGTTTATTCTATGTTTAAAGCAATTTTAAATGGCAACAATGCTGATGATAAAGCAGTTGTTAACGCTATTTTTGAAGATGCTGAAATTTTAGCAGGTTATGAAGCCTGGATTTCTGAAAACGCTAACTAGTTTGTTTTTCATAAATCTCCCCTGAAAGGTTTACGGGGACGCGGTTATTACGCGTCTCCGTAATTCCTAATTTTCAAAAACTGGGAAAGCAATTCATAAATTATAAAGCTATTTTGTTATGATTTATGAATGACTTTTGTAGGTTAAATAACGTTTATAATTTTTAATGTAATTGCATACTGTAGGAGGTAAAATGATGAAAAGAAAGATTTCAATTTTATTAATCTTGGTATTATTTATAAGTTTAATGAGTATGCCATTATTGCAAACTATGGCAGAAGGTGTAACGTCTGCCAGTTTTACCGACGGCACAATATGGAAAATATCTGATGGTGCAACTGTTGAAGGTGCGTCTTGGGGAAGTGTTACCGGTTCTAAAGGTTCTGTTACTGTTAGTCACCCTAACCTACCATATCGTTCTGTTTTTGCAAAAATTACAGGATTTGAAGCTGGAGCACAGTATAAGTTAAGTTTTAAAATTCCAACAACAGGAATCGAACATGCCACAATTGTTTTGGATGATACTGCGAATTTTAAAAATCAAATATTATATGGTAACAACGGACAAATACGTATAAATAGCGGTAATTGCAGTACTTTTAGTAGCGGAACTGCCGCTACAACCTTTACCGCAACAAATGATTTTATCTATCTTGCAGTTAAAGTTGGAGGTGGAGTTACCTCAATCACTCTTAATAATTTCAGCATTGAAAAAGAAAATAGCGGCAATGATGATAATGAATCTTCTACCGACGGAGCGGTTTGGAAATTATCAAACGGTGTCACAATGGACGGTTTATCAGGTGCATCTTTTACAGGCTCAAACGGAACTGTCATTATAAGTCATTCAAATATGGCATATCGTTCTGCTTTTGCTAAAATCGAAGGATTAACATCAGGTACAACCTATGATTTAAGTTTGAAAATTCCAACAACGGGAATTGAGCACGTGACAATAGTTTTAGATGATACTGCATATTTTAAAAATCATATATTATATGGCGAAAACGGACAAACTCGTATAAATAGTGCAAATTGCAGTACCTTTACCAGTGGAAAGGCAACTAAAACCTTTACTGCAACAAACGATTTTATTTATATTGCGGTTAAATTTGGCGCGGGGGTTACCTCTGCAACATTTAATGATTTTAGTATTGAAAAAAAGAATGATGTCAGTGTAGGCAATGATGCAGGCAATGCGATTGCAGACGGCACTTGGAAAGCTTTCAATCCGCATCAAACCCCTGATGTTACAGTTGATAAACAAAAACATACCGTTTCAACAACTAATACCTATCGTAGCATATTTACAAAATTCACTGCCGAGGCAAATTCTCGCTATTCTTTATCATTTACATATTCTTTTACAGGAACGTATAGCAATGGTATTACAAATGCTCAGGTTTTAACTTCAAACGGAAGTGAGCCTGTTTATATTCCGGCAAGTGGTGCCTTGGATGTAGACAAAAACAATATTTGCAGTAGTTATCAAAATAACGTTAGCACAAAAACCGTAACTCTTGATTTTGTAACAAGTGAGAAGACGGAGTATTATTTGTCTGTTCAGACAGGCGGATTCACCACCTTAACTTTAAGTGAATTTGCTCTTGAAAAAGTTGCAACTTTAAGTGCGAAAGAGGCAGGCGGTTGTCATGTTGTACTTGGCAGATGGACAGCAAAATCTTCTAACATTGCTATTGCATCAAAAGATGTTGCAACAAGAACAATAAAAGCAAGTAACACTAATTATCATTGGGTTATTGGAAAAATCGGTGGTCTTAGCGTAGGTGAAACATATATTCTGACCTTTAAAGATGATTTATCTGCCTCTGATACTATTTTTGCACTTCCCGCAGATGAAGATGCTATGAGTGCCACAGATTATGTAATTGATTCAAACGGTCAGTATCAAGGAAGATACTATAAAAACAAAAATACTTTTTCTACCGTTATAAAAAACAGTTCTACTAAAGAAATTACCATTGTTTTTACTGCCACAATGGAAAATTATCATATTTTTATTCATCACACTACTGCAACATCTGCGGTTTACAGTAATTTTACTTTTGAAAAACTAAGCGGGTTGGAAGCACAAAAAACAACTGTTTCCAATTCGCCAAAAGGTCTAAAATTTGCCTTTAAAATTTCTAAAGAATTACAAGAGAAATTTGCAGGCTTAAACGTTAAGGAATACGGAACTATTTCAGCTGTTTATGATAAATTATCCGGTGAACAGTTAGTTTATAATAATTATGAGGCAGTAGGATTGGCGAAGATCACAAAGCAAATAGCTTATAGTAAAGTAGAAAATGTAAATAATATTTCCACTGAAGAAGCGAATGGAGACAAAATATTCACAACCATAATTACGGGAATTCCGTCGGGTAACGACGATTTAGAGTTTGCGGTTCGTCCATATATTGTTTTAGACAATAATACTATAGTTTATTCAGGTACAATGATTAGCAGTTTAGATACTGCCAAGTAGAAGGAGAGAGAAAAATGAAACAAAAAATACATTTAAAATCATTTATAGCTCTGCTTCTTTGCGTTGTTATCTTATTTTGCGGCACAATGTCTGTTCTTGCTTTAGTTGATAATGCAGTTGACTATAGCGAATTTACCAAAACAGAAAATTTGTTTAAAAACGGAAATTTTGCTGAACTTAAAAACAATAAACCTTTAGGGTGGACAATATTTAATGAAAGCAAGTCAGGAAACTATGATATTTCCACCAACCAAAAAACTCCTGAAGGTGATAGAGCTCTTACTTTAACTTCAAATAACGATTATTCCACAAATGTACACGGAGGAAGATATATTGTGTGGAATGATAGTGCTTTTATTGTTGAGCAAAATACAACCTATACCATTTCATTTTACATAAAAAGCACTATCAAGGGTTTGACTTTTTACCTTTACGAGCCTCAGTTTGAGGATAAAAATGGCATTCGCACGTCAAATCAACCGCAAGAAGGTATAAATACTTACACTTATGATTATGATAACGGACAAACCAGAGTTATTCGTACAGATATTCAACACACTAAAACTCTTTCTAATGGTTATACTCTTCCCGGAAATAACTCTATTGTGCGTATTAGTGATGTAATAAGTCCTGATTATCCCAAACAAGAAAAGGTCGGAGAATGGGTTAAATATACTCATACCTTCACAACGGGAAGTTTGCCCGAGCATGAGGGTATAGTTCGATACGGTATTCAAATTCCTGGCTCTGAAAAGGGCAAAAGCGTATCCTTTGGTAGTTTTGTTGCAACAGCTACAAAAAAGACGGTCGCCAACACTTATACTCCTAAAGTTAATAATGGTAGTTATGGTTGGGTAGACCCGGTTGAAGTTACTGATGGAGAAAATGTAATAATGGTTGCATCAGTAGCAGAGGGACGTGAATTTTTAGGTTGGTATAAAAACGGAAATTATGTTAGTAACAATCCAACCTTAAGTTTTATATGGGATGATAATATTGTTGACCCAGGGTATGAGGCAAGGTTTGATAAAGGTAGCAACTCTAATTTGATAAAGTCAGAAGGTTTTGAGTCCTATTCTGATAATCAATCGTTAAAAACCCGTTATGGCAGAAATCAAAATAATTGGCAGCTGGCAGCACAAAATGGTGTTACTTTTGAGTTCGTTCGTGCTTCATCAATTCGTGCTCATGGCGGAAAAATGTCTGCAAGAGTTAATGCAGGTGGTTCGTATATAGGTTATAATATCACCGGCCTTGCACCCAATACAGAGTATGCTTTTTCTGCTTATGCTTGGATTCCTGCAACATCTTTTGCTAAAAGTTTTTCTCTTGAAGATGTATTGGTTTTACCTAAAGGTAAAGCTTTGTTTGAAAACAAAGAATTTGCAGTATCTGAAAAAGATATATTAGCCAGAGAGCAAAACGTTTTAAAAGGAAACGACGCTTGGCAACGTTTCGCAATCAAGTTTAAAACAGATTCTTCAGGGGACGTTACCGTTTGGATGAAATCCTCTAAATATTGTTATATGTATCTTGATGATATGGCTGTTTTTTGTCCTGTAACAGTTTCGGCAAACGCTTTACAGGGTGGCACTGCTACGGTTAATCCCACAGGAACAGTAGTAAAAGGTAGTGCGGTTTCTTTTGTTGCTGAGCCAAACATAGGTAACGTGTTTGTCGCTTGGAAGGAAAACGGCAATATTGTTTCTACTGATAAAGAGTATAAAATAACAGCTGAAAATGATATCAATTTAACAGCAGAATTCGATGGTTTTAATAGTTCTACCGACGATCTTTTTGTAGCAAGAGGATGGGATGGTACCTTTGAAAAAGATACTATTCCCGGTTGGTATGCTTCCCATAAAAATCCATCAGAGGCGGCATTTGTTAATCATTGTACCTATTCAAGATCCACCAAACACGCACATAGCGGTAAATATTCATTGCGTGTATGTTCTTATCATAGGGCAACCATTTTGCCACTTACAGACCTCAAGCAAAATACTGATTATAGATTATCGTTTTATTACTACTATGAAGATTTTGCAGAACAGGTTTTAGGTGCTACTGGCGTTTTGCAAAATGCTATTATAGATAAAGATAACGTTGATATTACAACTGCGGAGACCATATATGATAAAATTACAACTAACCTCACCATGCCCAACACAGGTTGGTATAAAGTAGATTTCTATTTTAATACCGGTGATCAAACAGCTGTTAATTATTTAATGTATTATGGTTCCAGCGATACTTCTAATGGTTGTGTGTATTTTGATGATATGACGCTTAGCGAGTATTATCCAAATGAGAATATCAAAAATTCACAGTTTAATAATATTGCAGATATTAACAATACAAAGGTTTTTGAAGATTGGTGTACAAATGGCGCTCCCGCATTGTCTTCTTCAAACAATTCTCTTGCATTGGATAAAAACAAAATAGCGTATCAAATTTTCAAAACAGATTTAGATGCACTTTATACCGTTACTTTTAAAGCTAAGGGCAAAGTGCGTGGAGCGGCTGTTGATTTAGCTCGTTCTTCTACAAATATTATTGATTTGCTTTCATCTGTTTCTTATGTAGATACCGCTTCCAATTCACTTAAAGAGTATTCTTTTAAATTCTATTCAGGTAGCCAAAAAGCTGTAAAGGTTATGTTTGAAGGACTTTTGGATGGTTGTGAAATAGATGATATTACTATACAAAAATCCGAACTTTCAGATGGTGGAATAGTAGAAAGAATTGACTTTGAAAGTGACAGATTTAAATTTGCAAGTGATACGGTTAGCAATTTCTCTGTTTATAAAAAGAAAAGTGATTCTGATACAAATGTGCTTTCCGGGGAACATTCGCTTATGCTTACACCCGGTGGCGATGATGAAATGAATCGTTTTAGTGAAGCTTTTATGGGACTCAGGCTGGTTGTTGGCGTTTCGTATACTGTAGAGTTTAATTATAAATCTGATACTGCCGGAACAATTTATCTTTCACCTGATATTGAGGAACGATTTGCATTAGAACAAAACTTTAATAAAACTCTTTCTAACAAGTGGCAAAAAGCAAAGTTTAGCTTTACTGCTACAAATGATTTTGTTATTAAAGCCATTATAGCGTCAATTGCAAAATCGGCTAAAGGCACGGTTTATTTTGATGATATTGTAATTAAGGCTTGTCTGCCATTCATTGACGGATATAATCTGGAAAAAACTTATTGTGACAATTTGTATAACCTTGTTGACCATCAAAGCTTTGAAGGTTTTTCTGAAGATAGTAGCTGGGGAATATTGAACAAAGGTTTCTCTGTGACAAAAGATAATAACGCAGCAACCGAAACACACGTTATGAGGGTTAAAGCGGGTGCAAAACAAACTTTTGTTTATGATGCGTCTCCGGGAAAAATTTATGAACTTGGTGTAAGTCTTCGTGGCAATTCAAATACTAAAGGTAAGGTTTATATTACCATAGATTCCGCCGGTAAATATTTTTATAATGATACTTCAAATGTTGCCAGATCAATTATTACCTCTTCAGATGACGGTAAGTGGAAACGTGATGCTTTTAGTTTTCCGGCTGCCACATCAGGCAAAATTTATGTAACCATAGAATGCACTGCCGGTGTAATGGATATAGATAACTTTATGTTATTTGAATCTAAATTTGCAACACTTGCAGATAACAATACATACAGAATGCCCACTCCTTATGATTATGATAATCCAAACTATGTAACAACAGTTTCAGATGAATCAGATTTTTGGGGCTCGTTGGGTGATATGTTAAATATTAAAAATGCAATAATTTTAGCATTCATTTCGTTAACCTTTGTGATAGGATCTTTAATATCAAAAAAAAGAAAGGGGAAGTATTGTGGAAAATAGAACTGACTTACCGCAAAAAATCAAAACTACATTAAAAACTGTATGCTTTATTCTTTGTTTAGTAATGGCTATGTCATCTTTTTCAGCTTGCAGTAAAAAAGAACCAACTACCGCAGATAATTCTTCCTCTGAAAATACACTGTCAGACATAACTTCATCTGAAGAAAGTGAGAATATAGATGATTCTGAAGAAACAACTGACGATTATTTTGAGGATACTTCTGAATCAGACGATTACTTTGACGATGATTTCACTTATGAAGATGAGCCCACAGTTTTAAAAGTATACAATTCAAGAAAACCCGTTAATGAAAACTATATGGGTATGAACGCAACTGTATGGCACACCTTTGGATTTATGGATGATGGTCGCAAGTACACTGATGAAATGCTTGATATTGAGCTTAACCGCTTAGATGAAATGGGCTTTATTAATATGCGTACAAACTTTTATCCATCGTGGCTTTGGAATGGTGGCGGGTTTGATTTTAACGCTCCGAGGATGAAAGAATTTTTGGAATATTGTACAGCTCTTCAAAAGCGTGGAAAAAGTGTTATGTATAACCAAATGTGGTATATGTCAATGCTTACTAATGTTTCCACAGCGCGTTCAGATGGTTATTTAAACGGTTTTGGTGAAGATAAATATGGTGAACAAGCAACTTTTTCTGATTGCGTAGCAACAGAGTTTAAATTAACCGGTAGTGAATCACCTAAAGAAGCAGGTATGGGTGATAAAAGACCTGGTGTTAGTGTAAAGTTTTACGAAGATAATGTAACAGATTATTTTAACAGACTTGCAATTTCTTCGCTTAGATATGGCGTTTTTATTTCAAATGTTTTAAAAACAGCCAAGGCAAACGGTGTAAATAACATTGATTATATTTTATATTTCACCGAACCTTCGTATTATCATTATACTCCGGGCGATAATAAAGGCCCTCATGAACAGGAATATATTTTTATATGCCGTACAATACGTAACGTGCTTGAAAAAACAGGCGTGGCAAAGGGGGTTAAACACGTTGGCCCAAATCAAGGGCATATTACTGATGGTGATGGTTTACTTCAGTATGTTATTGAAAAAGATCCCGATTTGTTTGATGTTTTAACCTCGCATTTCTATCCAATAGCTAATGACCCTTCAGCCGATGTATATTATGATTATAATTACAACGCCATTGGAAATTATCGTGCCACAATGGAAAAGGCGGGACTATGGGGCAAAAAAGAGTTTTGGCAGGATGAAATGGCAGCCAAACAGAATGATGTAGAGCCAAAACGTCAAAAACAGGTTGCTTTATTAGGCCCTCAAACAATTGTGTCTGCTATTTGTTCACAACAAATGGGTGTTGATAACGTTCTTTTTTGGCAGGCTTTCGATCAAGCCTTCACAAACTACAGGGAAAATGCATCTGAATTTGAGGATGGTATTCATATTACAGGAGTATGTCCATCGCTTTTTGTTTCCTCCACACCATATAAAATGTATTATTCTATAGGTTTATTTACGCGGTACAATAATTCTGGTGGAGGTAAGGCGATTGCTACGTCTTCAGGTGATTATGAGGATTATCCTGGTCTATATATTGGCGCTACAGAGTTGCCCGACGGCAATATAACAATAACGGTTGTAAGCCTTAACATTGGCTTAACTGAGTTTGCAATTGAATTCGATGAACCAATAGGCAGAGATTTGCATCGTCACGTTGAAGATACTTTACATCGTGTACCTAAAACATTCGATCCAATTTCATATGCAGATTGTTCCTTTAAGGAAGTTCAAACCACCCTTAAGGATACTATTGATCCCTTTGCAGTTCATATTTACACAACCTGCAAATATTAAGTTTTAGGGTTGTCTTTTTAAGGCAGCCCTAAACACCATTTTAAACGGAGAGCTTATAATGCAGATACTAACCATAAAAAACAAAAAACCTGTACAAGAAAACTTCTTAGGTAACGGTGCAATCTATCATGGATTCGCTTCAATGCCTGATTCTTTGGGCAGAAATTATAGTGAGGAACTGTGTGATATTGAAGCCGACCGCGTAGCAGATATGAAACTAAAAATTGCCCGTACTTTTTACGGTGCATATGCCTGGGAGCCCGAAACCCAAAGTTGGAACTGGGAAAACGAGTGTATGCAGGGTTTTTATGCTTGGCTTCAAAGAATGAAAGATAGAAATATTACGGTGGCCATAAATATTGGTTGGTGGTCGGGCAGCGACCTTAAAGGTGAGAGCGGCTCAACCTATGGTGCTTTAAAGGCAGATACCTTTGAAGAATCTTTAATAAAATATGGCGATTGGGTAAGCGAATCTATACATCAGATTGTAGAGGTGCATGGATTTACCAACGTTAAAGTAGTTGTAATATTTACAGAACCCCAAGGCAATTATAATGTTTGGCTTGAAGAATTAAAGGCGGCACATAACGCTCTTGTTCGTGATAACCGCCGCCATTTGGTTAAACTTATGGGTCCAAACGAAGCGGGCGAAGGCTTGGCAAAAATGGTAAAGTGGGCGGCAGAAAATGCATCGGAATATTTGGATATATATTCCTCTCACCATTATCAATTAGCGGCAGACCTACCTCAAAAATTTAAAAGAACAGGTTTATGCTCTCCCATGGCTAAAATTCCCGGTGGCAGAGTTCAGCAAACTGTAAAACTTGAAAAGAACACTAATTACACTATGAAAATGGTTGCGGCATTACAAAGCACCGACCTTTTACACGTTAGCGGTAATATTCTTTTTGGCGCTTTTGATACCGCTTTCGGATGCGTGTTAGCGGGAGGTCAACCTACCTCAAGAATATCGCTTAATAGTGTAAAAATGCTTGACCCCGCAGAAATGACAGAGGAGTACAAAGAATATTCCTTTACCTTTAATTCGGGCAATCACGATGAAGCATATATTTGTTTTTTCTATGACGTAAAACGTCAGCAACAACATGATCGAACCTTTAACGGAATTGGTTTCCCCGAATGTGAACTTTTTGTAGACAGTATGCATCTTTTTAAAGAGGAAACTAATGAAAATATAATAAAAAATCCCGAATTTAAAGATGGTTATAAGTACTGGGAACGTCAATTTGCAGGCGGACTTTCTGATGCCTATTATGATTGGTATGAGTGGGGCAAAAACGGCGTAAACAATACCCCTAAGGGCAAACCTTATATTTTTGATGAATATAATACTTTATTTAGTAGAGATAATAGCCGATTAGAGCATGGAGCGCAAATCTGCAACGCGGCGGTCGCTTTAATGAATAGCGGCGTAGCAGGCACTTTAATGTGGACTGTTTTTGACCAACAATGGCCCAACGCAACCGTTACAAGCGATGATGCCTTTGTAGATGGTGACCACCGTTGCGGTACAGCACCAACCTTAACTCGCAGTTTAATACCGTATAAATCTTTTTATGCTTTTTCGCTTTTAAGCCGTTATACAAGCGGAGAAGGCGGCAAGATTTATGAAGGATTTGGTGAAAATAACCTTAATTGTACTATGAACCTATTTCCTGATGGAAATATATCTATTATTGTGGTTAATTCTAAAGAAATTTCCGATAATTTTACTTTGAATTTTGAAAAAAGTTTGGGTATGACTTTAAATAGACATCTTTTTAGCCCAAATGAATTAAAACCTGATGAAAAAGCTGAAATTTTACCTATTGATAAGGTGTTCCAAAATGTTGAAACAGATATTTCGGATACATTACCGCCCTTTAGTATGGCGGTTTATACAACAATAAAAGATTAAAGTGTTATGCTTTAAGAAGGGGAGCTATTTATGAAGAAAATTTTATCAATATTATTGGTTTGCGCTTTGGTGTGCTGTTTGTTTGCGGGCTGCGGAAAGCCAAGTGATAACGATGAAACAATCGGTAATAATAACGAATCAAGCGTTACTGAACCATCAGGCACATCCTCCGATCCTGTAGATGTAGACTTTTCACAGACAGATGAGGATATGTTTACCGATCGTGATGGTAAAACCGAGTATGATGAAAGTAAGGCTGTGTCCATTAAACTAAACGGAACATCGGCAACCTCAAGCTCCAACAGCGTAAAAATATCCGGCAGTACAGTAACAATAACAGAAGAAGCA
>JAZNWB010000109.1:0-4706 GCA_045593125.1 Congzhengia sp.
AGGTAAATCAGCAGAAATCCCTGACGCAATCCGTAAGGGTATTGAAGATGCTAAGAAGAACCTTATTCACGTTAACATGGTTGGAACAACAATTCCTCACGAAATTACCGGCGAATTCGGCGCAGGCAGAGTTTTACTCAAGCCCGCTGGCAAAGGTACAGGTGTTATCGCAGGTGGTGCAGCGCGTGCTGTATTAGAACTTGCGGGAATTGCAGATATCAGAACAAAGTCACTTCGTTCTAACAACCCCAGAAACGTTGTTAAGGCTACAATTCAGGGATTAGCTTCCTTGAAGAGTGTAGAAGAGGTTGCAGCATCTCGCGGCAAGACCGTAGATGAAATTTTAAATTAGGAGGCAAAAGACCATGGCTAAGCTTAAGGTAACTTTAGTTAGAAGTACAATTGGTAGAAAAAAGGACCATATAGCAACAGTTAAGGCACTTGGCCTTAAGAAGATTCGTGACACAAAAGAGCACGAAGCAACCCCAGCAATATTGGGTATGATTAAGAAAGTAGACTATATGGTAAAAGTAGAAGAACTTTAATCCAAAGGAGGTGCCACAATGAATTTGAACGAATTAAAACCCGCTGAAGGCTCAAAGAAAGATTCTTTCAGAGTAGGCCGCGGTCACGGTTCGGGCAATGGCAAAACAGCAGGCAGAGGCCACAAGGGTCAGAAGGCTCGCTCAGGCGGCGGTGTTAGACCTGGTTTTGAAGGCGGCCAGATGCCTATTTACAGAAGACTTCCCAAGAGAGGCTTCACAAACATTTTTGCTAAGACTTATACAGAAATAAATGTTACAGCATTAAACGGCTTTGAAGATGGTGCTGTAGTAGATGCAGCTGCTTTAAAAGCTGCTGGCATTATCAAAAAGATCAACGATGGCGTTAAAGTATTGGGCAGAGGAGATTTAACAGCAAAGAACATAACAGTTCAGGCTGCGAAATTTACAAAATCTGCTGAAGAAAAAATTGCTGCTGCTGGCGGTAAGGCGGAGGTGATCTGAGAATGTTTCAGACATTGCGCAACGCATGGAAAATTCCGGATCTCCGTAAAAAAATGCTTTACACAATCCTCATGCTCGTAATTTTCAGATTGGGTTCATTTATTCCGGTTCCCGGAATCAGCCCCGATATGATTTCCGAGATGATGGGCGGCTTCAGCGGTGGTATTCAGGGACTTATCAATAACTTCTCAGGTGGCGCATTAGAGCGTGCTTCGATTTTTGCGATGAGTATCACACCCTATATCAACGCATCAATCATTTTGCAGCTTTTAACAGTTGCTATTCCTGCTTTAGAGAGACTCGCAAAGGAAGGCGAAGAGGGCAGAAAGAAAATTGCTTCCTACACAAGATACGTAACAGTAATTTTAGCATTCGTACAGGCTACAGGTCTTTACTTTGGCTTATCAGGTGCTATGGCATCAACAGGTGTTTTTGAATACTTAGTTGTAACATTCACATTTACAGCAGGTACAGCATTTTTGATGTGGCTTGGTGAAGAGATTACAGAACGTGGCATTGGTAACGGTATTTCATTACTTATCGTAATCGGTATCGTATCCAGAGGCCCTGCAGCTATTCAGTCAATGAAGGCAATGATTGAGCAGGGCGGCGGTATCAATATCGCATCTATTGCTACAATCATCGGAATCTTGGCTATTGCAATCATTGCAGTTGCTTTCGTTGTATTGTTCAACGAAGCGGAAAGAAAGATTCCTGTTCAGTATGCTAAGCGTGTTGTTGGCAGAAAGACATACGGCGGACAGTCATCACATATCCCCATGAAAGTTATCATGGCAGGTGTAATGCCTATCATCTTCGCAGTATCAATTATGTCATTCCCCAGAACAATCTCGATGTTTGTTCACGGGTCAAACGCACCTGCTGAAGGTATCTGGGCTACAATATTAAGATGGTTCTCAGAATCACATCCTTTCTATATTGTATGCTACTTCTTATTAATCTTGTTCTTCACATACTTCTATACAGCGATTCAGTTCAATCCCATAGAAGTTGCGAACAACATTAAGAGAAACAACGGTTCAATCCCCGGTATCAGACCCGGAAAGCCCACATCAGACTATATTGCAAAGGTATTGTCAAAGACAACACTCTTAGGTGCTTTCTTCTTGGCAGTCATCGCAATATTCCCTCTGATTATGGCAATTGTAATGCCTGCTATGGCTGGTATTTCAATCGGTGGTACATCATTACTCATCGTAGTTGGTGTAGCGCTCGAAACCGTTAAGAACATCGAGTCACAGATGTTAATGAGACATTATAAAGGATTTCTTGAATAATTCCGGAGGCGAATAAAATTGAAACTTATCTTATTGGGTGCACCGGGAGCCGGTAAAGGCACTCAGGCGGCAGAGTTAGAAAAGGAATACAATATTCCTTCAATTTCCACCGGACAAATTATAAGAGATGCGATTGCGGCAGAAACTGCCCTTGGCAATGAAGTAAAAGCTTACATTGACCGGGGCGAGTTAGTGCCGGATAGTATAGTGGTTGAAATGGTCAAGGAAAGAGTAAAACATGACGATTGTAAAAATGGTTATATTTTAGATGGTTTTCCCAGGACTATTTCACAGGCAGAAACAATGGAAAAACTGCCAATTTTGGTGGATTGTGCATTAGAGATAGATGTTGACGAGAACATTATCGTTGACAGATTGTCCGGCAGACGAGTTTGTAGCTCTTGCGGAGCAACCTATCACATAACAGGCAATCCTTCAAAAGAAGAGGGCGTCTGCGACAAATGTAGCGGCGCACTGATAATCAGAGATGACGATGTGCCTGATGTAATCAGACACAGACTCGAGGTTTATAACGAGCAGACAAAGCCTCTTAAAGATTTTTATGAAGCTCGTGGCAAGCTTATCACAGTCAAAGGACAGGATAATGTGGAAGATACCACTGAGGCAATATTGAAGGCTTTGAAAGATATCGAGGCGTAATTATGATTAAGATAAAATCACTGCATGAAGTGCAGAAAATGAGAACAGCAGGGCGTATTGTTGCCGAAGTATTTGAAGTAATTAAACCATTGATTGTTCCAGGAATTACAACTCGTGAGCTCGATAAAATTGCGGCAGAGCATATTAAAAAAAGCGGTGCAGGATGCTCATTCTACAACTATGGCGGTTTTCCTGGTCATGTTTGTATATCGGTAAATGACGAGGTAATACACGGAATTCCCGGTAAACGCAAATTATGTAACGGCGATGTAGTCAGTGTAGATGTTGGAGCGAGTATCGACGGTTACCATGGCGATGCAGCCAGAACCTTTGGCGTGGGAGAAATTTCACCTGAAGCAAAGAAGCTCATTGAAGTAACCGAGGCAAGCTTTTGGCGTGGCATGGAATTTGCACTTCCCGGCAATCGTCTGGGAGATATATCAGCAAACATCCAGAAGGTAGTAGAAAGTAACGGATTTTCAGTAGTCCGTGACTTCGTAGGCCACGGTATAGGAAATGCTTTGCACGAAGAACCCGAAGTTCCCAATTACGGAACAGAGGGTAGAGGACCAAGACTGATCTCCGGTATGACCATTGCAATAGAGCCAATGGTAAATATAGGTACGTTTGAGGTTAACACCCTGTCAGATGATTGGACAGTGGTAACAGCAGATGGTAAGTTATCAGCACATTATGAGAACACAGTTCTTATTACAAAAGATGGTGTTGAAATTCTTACCAAATGCTAAAAATTTTGAGGTGATGTTATTTTGGATTTCCGTAATGGTAATATAGTATTGTCAAAGGCGGGAAGAGATAAGGGAAGATACTTTGTAGTCCTTGGTGTAATTGATGACAATTTCGTCCTCATTGCTGACGGTGATTTACGAAAGGTAGACAACCCTAAAAAGAAAAAAATTAAACATCTTGAGAATACTGGAAAAACATCTGAAAGAATCTGTGAAAAGCTGGCAGAAGGCATAAGAGTTACAAACCCTGACCTTTGCCGAGAACTTGCAGAATATGATAACGTATAGGAGGATTTATATGGCTAAAGACGGAGTAATCGAGTTAGAGGGCGTAGTGTCCGAAGCTCTTCCAAATGCAATGTTTAAGGTAAAATTTGAAAACGGTCATGAGATTTTAGCCCATATTTCAGGCAAACTCAGAACCAACTATATAAGAATTTTACCCGGTGATAAAGTAACGGTCGAAATGTCGCCCTATGATTTAACAAAAGGGCGTATAACATGGAGAGCTAAATAATAAGCAAAATTTATCGCGAAAGCGAAAATCCCATGAAGGAGGTATTTACAATGAAAGTAAGACCCAGTGTAAAGCCGATGTGTGAAAAATGTAAAATAATCAAGCGTAAGGGTAAAGTAATGGTTATCTGTGAAAACCCTAAGCACAAGCAGAAGCAGGGCTGATTTTATAGCATTATGTTAAAATTTTCGGGAAGCGGCTACACGCATATAGCGTGATTTTCCCGAAGTAGCTATAGATGAATAACACTTTTAAAACAGGAGGTGCACAATCGCATGGCAAGAATTTCAGGCGTAGACTTACCCAGAGAAAAAAGAGTTGAAGTAGGCTTGACATACGTTTACGGTATCGGTCTTCCCAGCTCAAAGAAAATCCTCGCTGAAGCAGGTATCAATCCCGACACAAGAGTTAAAGACTTAACAGAGGATGACGTACAGAAGCTCAGAGAGATCATCGACAAAGATTACATTGTTGA
>JAZNWB010000110.1:0-2553 GCA_045593125.1 Congzhengia sp.
CGTGGATATTTTCTATTCTTGTCTGGTTTTCTACTGTGTTTTCAGCAGTAAGCATAGCATTGTATCCTGAATTATAGTACAGCTTTTCTAAAATTTCAGAAGGACTTGTTAAATCCGCATTATCGCGGATATTGTCAATCAGCTTTACAAATTCCGAAAGCTTTGCTGCAGCTTTTGCGAGTTCTGCGAATTTATCAGCGTGACGCATAACCTCAAACATACTTACATTGTTTTCAGCAGCAACTGCAGCTACTTTTTCAACAGTTGTAACACCGATTTTTCTTGAAGGCTCATTTACTACTCTTATCAACGAAATATTATCATCAGGGTTAAACACCAGTCTTAAATACGCAAGCATATCCTTGATTTCTTTGCGGTCATAAAACCTCAAACCTGCCAAAACACGATAAGGAATACCAAATCCTGATAGCGTGGTTTCCAACACTCGCGACTGAGCGTTTGTGCGGTAAAGAATTGCAAGGTCTGAATATTTCTTTCCCTTTTCATTTACCTGATTTTCGATAGTTTTAGCAATAAAATCAGCCTCTTCGTATTCGTTTCCCGCCTCAAAGAGCGTTATTTTATCTCCATCGCCGTTGCTCGTCCAAAGTTCCTTGCCCTTACGTGAATTGTTATTTGCAATGACATGGTTTGCTGCACTTAAAATATTCTGTGTAGAGCGGTAATTCTGCTCAAGTTTAATTACACGTGCATTTTCATAATCGCTTTCAAAGTCTAAAATATTATTAATATTTGCACCACGGAATTTATATATACTCTGGTCATCATCACCAACAACGCAAATATTTTTATATTTTCCCGCAAGCATACCTGTTAATATGTACTGAGCATTATTGGTGTCCTGATACTCATCAACAAACACGTATTTAAATTTATCCTGATAATACTCTAATGCCTCATTGTCAATAGAAAACAGCTTAACTGTAAGAGTAATAATATCATCAAAATCTAAAGCATTGGCCTCAAAAAGTCTTTGCTGATAAACTTTGTAGCACTGACCAATCTGTGTTTTTCTGAAATCTCCTCCGTGTGCGGCAATATAAACGTCAGGCTCCATTAAGTTATCTTTTGCCGTTGAGATTTCTGCCAAAATATCCCTGTGCGGAAATATTTTATCATCCATATTGAGTTCTTTCATACATCTTTTAATAAGTGTTTTCTGGTCCGCAGAATCATAAATCAAAAAATCCTGTTTATAACCCAATAATGTAATATATCTACGTAAAATCTTCATACAGATTGAGTGAAATGTTCCAATCCATATTCCGTCACTGCCCTCTCCCAAAATTGCCTCTACACGCGACTTTAATTCATTTGCCGCCTTGTTTGTAAAGGTAATGGCGAGTATTCTGTAAGGAGCAGCTAAATTTTGTTCTAATATATACGCAATTTTATTTACAACAACAGTGGTTTTTCCCGAACCTGCACCTGCTAAAATCAGCAGCGGTCCGTCTGTTGTCAAAATCGCTTCTTTTTGCTTGTCGTTAAATTTATCTAAATTCATAATTGTTCCTCAATAATATTTTTCATTACCGAAAGTGCGCGTTCTGATATCTTTGTATATCGTTCGCGCTTATTTTTAATTCTTTCAGGATAACTTTCAATAATACCAAAATTAATATTCATTGGCTGAAAATCTGTGCCGCAAAACCCCGAAATATAGTGAGCCAGTGCCCCTGTTGCAGTAGTATTCGGGAAATCTACTGGATCTTTTCCTAATATTTTTCTTGCTGCAGCAATACCTGCAACAATACCAGATGATGCTGATTCCACATACCCTTCAACACCCGTCATCTGCCCTGCAAAGAAAAGTCCCGGACGCTTTATTGTTTCATAATTTGAATTTAAAGTCCCCGGAGAATGAATGTATGTGTTTCTGTGCATTACACCAAAGCGTGCAAATTCAGCATTCTCTAACCCTGGAATCATGGAAAAAACTCTTTTTTGCTCAGGGAATTTAAGGTGTGTCTGAAAGCCTACGATATTGTAAAGTGTTCCCTCTTTATTGTCCTGTCTTAGCTGAACAACCGCATAGTAACTCTCATTTGTTTCAGGGTGGTTAAGTCCGACAGGCTTTAGGGGACCAAAGGTCAGAGTATCCTCTCCTCTTTTTGCCATAACCTCAACAGGCATACAACCTTCAAAGACCTTATCGTTTTCAAACTCTTTAAGCTCTGCAGTTTGTGCCGAAATCAATGCCTCATAAAATGCCTTGTACTGCTCCTTATTCATTGGGCAATTTATATAGTCTGCAGTACCCTTATCGTAACGTGCTTTTCTGTAGACCTTTGTTTTATCAATTGATTCATACGTAACTATAGGGGCTGCCGCATCATAAAAATACATATAGTTATTGCCTAAAAAATCACCTATTTCCTTTGATAAGCTATCACTTGTCAGCGGACCTGTCGCAACAATTACAATTTCATCGTCAGGAATTTTTGTGATTTCTTCCTCTACTACTGTTATGTACGGATTTTCTCTTATTTTATCTGTCATCATCTGGGCAAACCCAATTCTGTCCACCGCCAA
>JAZNWB010000111.1:0-5600 GCA_045593125.1 Congzhengia sp.
GTATGGCAAAGAGCTGGTTGGTGAGCTGATTGACAAACAGTATCCAGGACTCTTCCCGCTTGATATCTGGCATGATGACGGTTGGCACCCAACAAAACAGCCCGCTGAAAGAATTTCAATGCCTATGCATATTCATCCCAGCAGTAAATATGTTGCTGACCACTTTGATGAACCTTTAGGCAGATACGAAACCTACTACATAGCAGAAGCATATGAGGGCGCAAACACTTGGATGGGCTTCCACGATGATGCAGATACAGAAGAATGGGAAAGACTCTGCGAAGAATCTCAGAACATTACTCCTATCGAAAACTGGAAGGACTTTATTGCTAACTGGTCAAGCAAAGAAGGAGACCTTTATCTTATCCCACCCGGCACAATGCACGGTCACGGTGGTAACCAGATGGTACTTGAAATGGATACAAACCCAAGTATCAACGGTACAGAATATTCTTTCTTTGAATATGACTTTGCAAGACCCTCATGGGACGACGATGCAAAGACAATGACGGGTAAACCCCTCAAAATGCATCTTGAACACGGAAGAAATATGGAAAAGACAAGAAGAGCATCCTGGGTTAAAGATAATCTTTTGTCTACTCCCAGCGTAATCAAATGGACAAAGGAATACTTTATTGACCAGTACAAGAGCTATTCTGTAATGCCCTACCATGTAGAAAGAATTCACCTCGAAAAATGCGGTGAATACACTACAGAGGGTAAGTTTATGCACATGTTTACCTTAACAGTCGGCTCAAAGGTTACTGTACGTTCCAAGGCCAACCCCGAATATCACGCTGTATGTGATAAGTTCCAGACTTTGGTTATTCCCGCATCTTTCGGTGATTACGAAATCATCAATGAAGAAGGCGGTCGTGTGACTTGTGTAATCCAGAGATGGAAAAAAGGTTGATAAAAACAAAATAATTGTCTAAATACACGAGCCGTAGCTGAATATATATTGTGCTATGGCTCGTGTTTTTAAAATTAAAGTATTTTTTACACGCAATAATGTAAAAAATAAGAACAGGTATATCAATTCGGAAAGTTTCCTTTACAACCCACCTCTTGGTGCTTTGTAGTATAATTTTCCTTAATTACAGTATGCGAAAAAACAGCTGCAGGTCATCACTTTTATTTCTATTTGTGCTGACACTTTAGCGGCAGAAAAGAGATTTTTATGAAAAAAAAATACCACAAATGCATTATCCCAAAGCTAATACGATTATCTGCATTGGTCGCATTTCACAATAATATTTATAGAAGTGGTTTTTCCTCAAGCGGTGAAATGCATAATTTTTGGGAGATTATGTGCATAATAAACGGCACAGCTGAGATAGTTTGCGAAGACAATGTATATATTTTAAAGGGCGGGCAGGCTTTTGTTCATAAGCCTATGAATTTTCACACAATTAAACCTGCTGGAAACACTCCTATACAGTCCTTGGTTATTTGCTTCCACGCTGATGCTATGCCTAACTTTAACCGACGTATTTTTAAGCTCTCACCCGATACCGCAGATGCTCTGCAGAAGCTTTGTCGTCAGGGAAAAACCATTTTCAATTACGCCGATAATTCCGGAGAGCCCTTATCAATAATAGAAGGCAAAAATTTTGAAGCAAGTATGTTTCTTTCTGCATTAGAGTATCATATCCATTGCATTTTTAATGATACCTCAGAGATTTTGCCTCAATCTGTTACTCAGAGTGTAGAAAATTACAGGAAGATTTTAAGCGTAATGGAAAGTAATATAGACAAAAACCTCTCACTGCCTGAAATTTCACAGTTATGTAATATGCGCGAGCCCACGCTCAGAAAGGTTTTTTATCAATATTCAGGCATCAG
This sequence comes from Congzhengia sp., assembly GCA_045593125.1. GTDB lineage: Bacteria > Bacillota > Clostridia > UBA1381 > UBA9506 > Congzhengia. The sequence goes on from JAZNWB010000111.1 coordinate 1,846, forward strand.
TGTTATGAAATATTTTAAAACCATGAAAATTAAAAAATCTATGATATATCTGCAAGAAGGAAAAAGTGTTAAAGAAACAGCACACCTTTTGGGATTTAACGACCAGAATTATTTTAGCACCGTATTTAAGCGGATAACAGGAACTCCTCCAAAGGAATTTATTCCAAATTCTGAAGAGTCGTTTCATTTTTAGAAAAAAAGAGCTGTAGTAAAAAAAACATCTCTGTCTACCTGACAGAGATGTTTTTTTATTTATAGCACTATGGTTATTTACTATATGAACCTGATAAATCACTAACCAAAGATTCTACCTTTTGTTTTTTTTTGGAGGTTTTAACCTTCTGCATTAAAAGCTCACAAAATTCATCGTGTGGGAAATTCTTAACATCAGCCCAGCCATTAGTCCATGCCGAATAATGAATAGCATTGGATATGGTGAGTCCGTTTATTCCGTCGTAGCCTGATGCTAAAAGGGGCGTGCCATTTAAAATACCGCTTGCAAAATCTTTAAATATACCAACATGAAGCTCGCCTGTATTTTCTACAGGAATTTCACATTTCCAGCACTCGGGGGAAGCAAAAGCTTCTTTATTGTTTTTGTTAAATTCACGCTCGGATATAACATTTCTGTTAAATATCATTTTGCCGTTTTCGATTACAATTCTTCCCATATCGCAGGCAACCTCTAAACGGTTTGTTCCGGGAGCTTCGCCTGTTGAGGTTATATATGTACCTGTTGTGCCGTTTTCGTATTCAAAGTATGCTGTTAAATCGTCTTCTACTTCAATATCATAGTATTTTCCAAAAGAAACATGAGCCATGATTTTATCGGGCATACCGAACATCCACTGCCACAAATCAAGCTGATGGGGATTCTGATTAATTAGCGCTCCGCCGCCCTCATCTGCCCAGGTTGAACGCCATGAACCGCTGTCATGATAAGCTTGAGGTCTGTACCAGTCTGTGATTGTCCAATTAATTCTTTTAATATGGCCAAGCTGTCCGCTTTCTATCATTTCTTTAAGCTTCTGATACGGCTTTAATGTTCTTAAACAAAACATAGCGCCAAATACCTTGCCTGATTTTTTGGCAGCTTCGTTCATTTCGACAACCTGCTTTGTGTATACACCAACAGGCTTTTCCACCATAACATGAAGGCCGGCTTTGAATGCATCTGTCACCATCTCAGGATGCTGGTAGTGAGGTGTTGCCACCGTTACAGCATCACAAAGACCGCTTGAAAGCATTTCCTTATAGTCCTTAAAGAAAGGAACATCAGGAAAGTTTTCCTTACAGAATTTTTCTCGTGTCTCACTTGCATCACATATAGCAGTAAGCTCCATGCCTGGAACATTACCTGAGTATATATTTTTACAATGAGCCGTGCCCATATTTCCAACACCAATTACGCCCATTCTTACCTTTTCCATAGCTATTTCTCCTTTTATTCGTCGGCTTTTTGCTGAATTTTTAGTGTCTGCTCCATAGCTAAAAGCGAGCTTTCCGTTGATAAATATTTTGTTTCTTTGTTTTCGATTGCATTTAAGAAATCTTCAAGGTAAGTAATTTCAAGAGGTAGCTTTTCTACCTTAACAACCTCTGTATTTCCGTTTTTATAAAGGTCTATTCCATCGCTTGAGAAAGAAAATGCCATAACGCCCTCTGTTCCCCAGATTTTAAAATCCCAATAGTATGGAATAGAAAAACCGATTGTGTCAGGCACTGCGTAAGAAACATCTGCCATTACGCCCGCACCATTTTCGAGTGTCAACATAAACATTGCACTATCGCGGAAATGTTCGATTCCTTTAGCAAATTTATTCCAGCATCTTGCTCCGTTTATTTCTTTTATGCAAGAACCTGTGAAATAATGCAATAAATCAATACCGTGAACGGCAATATCGGTTATTGTGCCACCGTGCTTACCCTCTTCAAAGTACCAGCAGGCACGACTGCCGAGCATAAGCGGATGCTGACCGCCAAAGCAGATATTAGTTACTTCGCCTATCATGCCATCATCAATAAGCTTTTTAGCAGCATTTACGTTTTCGTTAAATCTCATATCAAGCATTGCGAAAACCTGAAGTCCAGTTGCTTTTTGAAGTTTTTTGATTTCGTCAAGTTCTTCTTCGTTTATACAGATGGGCTTGTCACAAATCACATGCTTACCGGCTTTCAGTGCATCAATTACCATCTGACCACGTGCTGCATAGTAATTGCCTATTGCAACAATATCTACATTCTTGTCATTTAATATATCTGCGTATGTATCGTAGCAAAAATCAACGCCGTGATTGTCTATCGCTGACTGTTTGTCCTGCTCAAAATCTTCCCAACCGCCTGTGATATTAACTCTTTCGCTTTCTTTTGCAAGGTTTAAAAGTCCGTAAATATGTCCGTGACGAAAGCCTGCAAAAGCCATATTGTATACTTTGCTCATAAATAGCCCTCCGCTTTTAATAATAAATGTATCATTACTTTTAAATTGTATCATACGGAAATTTAAAAATATATATGTTTTTTGGGTTTTTTTCTTTAAATTTTGATAATTAATGCTGTAAAAGAAAAAGGAAAGCGAAAAATCGCTTTCCTTTTATTTTTAGTTAATCAAAGGATTAATATTCAACTGCATCAAATAAAGGTTGGCAGTTAATCATATCAACCCAGAGCATAACCTTAACTTTTGCTGCACCTGTTGCATCAAAGTCAGCAGGAACTGCAACTGTCTGTGTGCCGCCTGCTTCAACTGACATAGGAGCAGATGAGAAGTCTAACATCTTGCCGTAAGCATCGTAAGCAACCCAAATAGCTGTGCCGCTCTTAGCTTCAGCTGATGTAAGTGTAGCACCGGCTTGTGCTGTAGCTGTGAATGTTGTTTCTACTACAACGGGAGCTCCTGGAACTTCAGCTGTAACAGTAGCACCCACGTAACCGTTAGAATAAACGGGCACGATTTCAGCAGCTATTGTGTAGCCTTCACGGAAACTTTCCTGAACTGTGATAGTTGTACCTGTTGTTGTGCCAAGATAGGTCTTCACGCCATCCTTTGTAGCTGTTAATTTAACAACTGATGTAAGTGTATGACCTGCGGGTACTTCTACTTCCTTATCTACTGTAACAACACCCTCGTCAGACATATCAGCAGTTGCTGTAAGTTCGGGAGTAGCAACAGTAGTCATCTTTGTGAATGACCAGTCGTCTGTGTAGTAAGCAAGGTTGCCGCTGCTTGCAAAACGACTTGTATCTGCGCCTGTGCCTAATTCTGTAACAGTAAGTGTAGCTGTTGCCATATTAGCAGGTGTTGTAAATTCTGCTGTGTACTCTTTGTATCCGCGTCCTGTGGGTGCAGCCTGTGTGAGCTCAACTGTGTTTGCTGCTGTACCGTCTGTATAGGTATAGTCAAGAGCAATCTTTAATGTACCACAGGAATTTGTAGCGCAGGGTTCAAGAGATGTTGAGAACTTATATTTCTGACCGGGCTGTAAATATGTGGCAATGCTGTTTGTAGCTGTACCATCAACAGCACCAAAATACAACAAACACATATTAGGCGCTGAATTATACGAACTATTACCTACCCAGTTATCTTTATGACCTGTCCAACCTGCACTATTAAAGCTTGATGTGTTACCACCAGTGGTATATTCGTTGTTGAGTTCCCTATAGAAGTTTGTGCTGTCGGGGAAGGTATAGCTCATATCAAAGTTACCGTTCCAGAGACCGCCAACCTCATATACCTTCAAATCATCAATCTG
>JAZNWB010000112.1:0-8775 GCA_045593125.1 Congzhengia sp.
GACAGTATAATTTTTTTAAAAACTGTATTTTTCATAGCTTCCTCCTAATATTCAATCTCATAAAGCATCAGACCCTCAGGTGGCGCGGTGATACCCGCCTTTTTTCTCTCTTTTGAAAGTATTATGTCAGGAATGTCCCCCGCCTTTAAATATCCTCTTCCAACACTCAGAATTGTTCCCGCTATAATTCTTACCATATTATACAGAAAGCCGTCTCCCTTAATTGTCATAGTAATAATATCATTTTCTTTTGTTAATGTACACTCATAAATAGTACGCACAAAAGTCTTTGCCTGTCCACCCTTTGACATAAATGCCGAAAAATCATGTTTACCCAAGAAATGCTGGGGGCACTTTTGCATTTCCTCATAATCCAGAGGATAACGAAATCTCCATACATAAGGTTTTTTGAACACGTCTCCGTATTTTGATACATCAATGCGGTATATGTATGTTTTAGACTTAGCACTGTAACGGGAATGAAATTCCTCATCACAGTCTTCAATTGATTTTACCTTTATTCCTTCAGGCAAAATTGCGTTCACTCCGAGCATAAGCCTCTCATTTTCAATATCTGTATCAAAAAAGGAGTGTGCCACATAGTTATAAGCATGAACTCCCGCATCTGTACGACTGGCTCCCACTATTTCTACAGGTTGTCTTAAAATCACAGAAAACGCTTTTTCTACTTCTTCCTGAACTGTTACTGCGTTTTTTTGTATCTGCCAACCTGAAAAGAAGGAACCGTTATACATAAGAGTAATTTTATGATTCTGGCTCATATTGCCTCCACTTTAAAAAATAAAATCTAGAAAAATTACACATGCAAAAAACATCAAAAAGCATACAGTTGCCGCCAAGTCCTTGTGTGTAAACTTTATCTCCTTTAATCTTGTTCTTCCGTCGCCGCCTGTATAGCAACGGCTTTCCATTGCGATCGCCAACTCATCTGCCCGTCTGAACGCACTGATAAAAAGCGGTACAAGCATAGGAATTAACGCTTTTGCTCTTTTAAAGATTGAGCCTGTATCAAAAGACGCTCCTCTTGCCTGCTGAGCTTTTATAATTTTGTCAGTTTCTTCAATCAATGTAGGAATAAACTTAATTGCTATACTCATCATCATAGCAAGTTCGTGAGTGGGAAAACCAATCTTTGACAAAGGTTTTAAAAGCTTTTCTATACCATCCGTCAATGCCATAGGAGATGTGGTATAGGTAAGTGCACTACTGCCAATAATTAGAAGAACCAGTCTTGTTGCCATTTTCGCAGCAACAATCGCACCTTCTACTGTAATTCCCACAGAATAACCAAATATAGGTAAATCCTCACCCTGTGTCAAAAACAAATTTAACAACGCCGTAAATACTATGATGTACAAGATGGGTTTTAAGCCCTTAAAATACATCTTTACAGGCACTTTAGAAATCAGCATCACAAGAAATGTAAATAGTATTAATACTGCGTAGCTCTCTACTGTCTGTGCCATAAATATTGCAACTATATCCAAAATAAAAATCAGTATTTTAGTCCTTGGGTCTAATTTATGAAGGAAGGAATCTATCGGAAAATACTGACCTAAGGTTATATCTTTAAGCATTTTCCCCACTCTCCTTTATTCTTTTAAAATACGCAATAAGTTCATTTTTTGCATTTTCAACTGTATAAATATTCGGATTAATATTCATTCCTCTTGCAACAAGCTCATCAATTAAGACATTTACCTGAGGAACATTAAGACCGATATTACGAAGTTCTCGGCCACGTGAGAAAACTTCATCTACAGTACCATCTGCAAACACCTTGCCCTCACTCATAACAATAAGTCGGTTAACAAGGCGTGCCACATCCTCCATGGAGTGAGAAACAAGTATTACCGTCATATTTCCCTCATCATAGATAGACTTTATCTGTGAAAGAATTTCTTCTCTGCCTGCAGGGTCCAATCCCGCTGTGGGTTCATCTAAAACAAGTACGCTGGGTTTCATTGCTATAACGCCTGCAATTGCCACACGACGTTTCTGACCGCCCGATAAATCAAAGGGAGATTTATCTAGTACATCATGAGATAACCCTACGCAACGTGCGGCATCCCTCACTCTTATATCAATTTCCTCTTTTGTGAGTCCTAAATTCGTTGGACCATAGGCAATATCTTTATATACAGTTTCTTCAAACAACTGGTGCTCAGGATACTGGAACACCAAGCCAACATCACAGCGAAGTTTTTTAAGCTTTTCGCCTTTTTCAGTAGTTTCATACTCGTTTATAAAAACATGACCTGAATGTGGCTTTAAAAGACCGTTTAAGTGCTGAACAAGTGTTGACTTGCCCGAACCTGTATGTCCGATTAAACCTACAAATTCGCCATCTTTAATTTCTATATTAATATTGTCTAATGCTTTTTTCTCAAAAGGACTCCCTTGCATATAGACGTAATCGAGATTTTCTATTTTAATTGCCACTTTTTATGCTCCTAACATAATCCATTATCGCATCTGCACATTCTGTTACTGTTAAAACATCATAATTCACATCAAAGCCCTCTTTGTTAAGGGTATAAGCAAGTTCTGTAACCTGCGGAACATCAAGTCCTAAGGATTTTAACAGTTCAACCTGTGAAAACACATTACGTGGTGTATCGTCAATTACAATATGACCATCATCCATAACTACCACACGGTCTGCCATGGCTGCCTCGTCCATGTAGTGAGTAATTAAAACTACTGTCATATTTTCCTGAGCTTTAAGCTTTAAAATTGTTTCCATAACTTCTGCTCTTCCCATGGGGTCTAACATAGCAGTAGGCTCGTCCATTACAATACATTCAGGACGCATAGCTATTGCTCCCGCTATTGCCACACGTTGCTTCTGACCGCCTGATAAAAGGTGTGGTGCGTGCTTTCTGTATCTGTACATATCAACAGTTTTCAAGGCATCATCTACTCTTTTTCTGATTTCAGCAGACGGAATACCTAAATTTTCAGGTGCAAAAGCAACATCCTCTTCTACCACGTTTGCTACTATCTGGTTATCAGGATTCTGAAAAACCATTCCCACCTGACGGCGAATTGTCCACAACATCTCTTCGTCTTTTGTGTTTATGCCCTGAACGTAAACATCTCCGCCCAATGGTAATAACAGTCCGTTAAAATGCTTGGCAAGGGTTGACTTGCCACAGCCGTTGTGTCCCAATACTGCCACAAACTCGCCTTTTTTTATATTAAGATTTAAATTGTCTAACACTGCATCTACTTTTTTTACACCATTGTCATAAGAATACAGTAAGTTTTCTGCCTTTAACATTTAATCACCTGATTTGTCCGTTGCCGTAAATAATATATTTCGATGTGGTAAGCTCTCTGAGTCCCAACGGTCCCCTTGCGTGGAGCTTTTGCGTACTTATGCCTATTTCTGCACCAAAACCAAATTCAAAGCCGTCTGTAAAGCGTGTTGATGCATTTACATAAACTGCTGCAGAATCAATTTCTGCCAAAAACCTCTGAGATTTTTCATAGTCAGTTGTAATTATAGCTTCTGAATGCTTTGTGCTGTAATGGTTTATATGTTCTATTGCCTCGTCTATATCACGAACTACTTTTACCGATATCTTATAGTCCAAATATTCAGTTGCGAAATCTTCGTCTGTTGCTTTTCTTGCCTCTTTTAAAATTTCACAGGTTTTACTGCAACCAAAAATCTCAACATTGTGTGCGTTTAATTTTTCAAAAATTACAGGCAGAGCCTTTTGTGCTATTTTTTCATCAACAAGTAAAGACTCAGCAGCATTACACACAGATACACGTGTGGTTTTTGCATTTTCTATGATATTTGCTGCCATATCAATATCGGCACTTTCCTCAACGTATATGTGACAGTTGCCCGTTCCTGTTTCTATTACAGGCACAGTTGCAGTGTTTACAACAGTTTTAATAAGACCCGCTCCCCCTCTGGGAATTAAGACGTCTATATACTCATTAAGACGCATCATTTGTGTTGCAATTTCTCTTGATGTATCCTCAACTAATGATATTGCATCAACAGGAACATCTACGGATGCCAGTGCCTGTTTCATAATTTTAGTAAGTACCTTGTTTGAATTGATTGCCTCGCTTCCTCCGCGAAGGATACATACGTTGGAGGTTTTAAGACAAAGTGCCGCCGCATCAACCGTAACATTCGGGCGTGCCTCAAAAATTATACCAATAACTCCTAGAGGAACTCTTTTTCTTCCTATCATAAGACCATTGGGGCGTTTTGTCATTTCAGTAACTTCGCCCACAGGGTCAGACAACAACGCCACCTGTCTTACACCCTCTGCCATCTGACTTATACGCTCAGGTGTAAGCTTTAACCTGTCATAAAATCCTGATTTCTCATTATTCCTTAAAAGATTTTCAAGGTCTTTTTCGTTTTCTTCTAAAATTTCGTCGGAATTTTTAATTAATAAATCAGCAATAGCATAAAGTGCTTTATTCTTTTTATTACTATCAATGTTCATAAGCTTAAAGCTTGCCGCTTTGGCACGTTTTCCCGCCTCAATTAAATCATACATTTTTTTGCCCTCTTTATTTTTGTGGTTTAAATCTGGTACATGTGGCCGTACCCTCTAAAACATCGTATATAATTTTCGGATTTTTGCCGTTTGCAATTACCATCTCAATTCCTGCCGCCATAGCACGTTTTGCTGCAATCAGCTTAGTTACCATTCCACCCGTTCCGCGGTTTGTACCTTCACCGCCTGCAGACGCCATAACTTCATCAGTTATTTCATACACTTCAGGAACAAGCACAGCATCAGGGTTTGTTGCAGGATTTTTATCATACAATCCATCAATATCAGACAATATAATCAAAACGTCCGCCTCAATAAGCTCTGCAACAACATCCGACAAAGTGTCATTGTCGCCAAATTTGATTTCTGCGGTTGAAATTACGTCATTTTCATTAATAATGGGAACAACGCCCCATTCAAAAAGGGTATTAAAAGCATTAATTGCATTTTCCCTGCGTTCTTCATTATCCAGAATATTCTTTGTTAAAAGTAACTGTGCTACATCTTTTCCGTATTCTGCAAAGAATCTACCGTAAAGACTCATAAGCTCACTTTGGCCTACGGCAGATGCTGCCTGTTTTTCTCTTGTAGTTTTGGGACGCTCATTAAATCCAAGCTTACTCATACCTACAGAAATCGCTCCGCTTGTAACAAGTGCTACCTGACATCCGCTATGGCAGAGGTCTGATATTACCTGAGACAAGAGTTCAATCTGTCTTATATTTATTTTTCCTGTTTCGTAGGTCAAAGACGATGTGCCTACTTTTATTACAACTCTTTTCTGATTGTTCATAATTATCTCCCAATGTCTTAGTCTGTTATTGCCACACTGGAAACCAAAGGTGTTGATTTTATGGTGGATGTTTTTATTTCATAGTCCTTACCATAAAGAACATGAACACCTGTATCTGTGTAATAGCCTGTGTCGGTTTTTTTGCCTGTGGTTTCAACTATGATTGTTACATCAAATTTTTCAGGAATTACAGAACTTACAACTTCACCATTCCCTTTTATAACATTCTGCTTTGAAGGTTGAGAGTCAATACGTTTTATAACACCGATTAAGTCATCTGTTTTAGTCGAGTAAACCTCATCACCTAAAACTACAGCATCTCTTGTGATATCTCTCACGCCATACATTTTTAAACCTATCTCCATTTTGTTTGAGTTGGTCTGTGATGACAACAGCATTTTAGAACCATCAGAAACCACTTTTTCGTTATTTATATAAGATATTGTAAGTGCCGCACCTGCCACACCTATTACTATAATCAAAATAACAAGAATATCTACTATACTTACTTTACCAAAAAGTTTTCCGTTTTTATCCAAAATCATTCTGTCATAGCCTCCTTTGTTTCTGTGGCATCCTCATATCCCACATCTGTTATTACTGCATTAACGTAAGCATCACCAACTATACACTCCATACTTTTACCTATCAGGAGGTTAACAGAATTCACACTTGCATTTCCCGATGAAACCATTCCATCTGCAGTTACTCTTATTACTACATCCACACGATCTTTAATTTCTGCCACTGCCAAAGTTCCATCATCAGTGTTTTCTGCTAAAATTGTCGCATTTTTTTCGGTAATCTCTGTAACATCACCGATTTCTTTCATGCTCTCATCGTCAAATACCTTATCCCCTTCTTTTACATAGCCTGTAAGCTCAGGAAATGTATTTCTTACCTCAAGTGTATAGACAACCTTTGTTGCACTTTCAGATTGTGAAGAACCGAAAGATGCAAATTTTAGCACACCAAACACCAGTGCTGCAAATATAAAAATTACAAACAACAAATCTATTATGTTAATTTTTCTTTCTTTACTTGTGTTCATTGGTTACCTCCTGATAAAGCTCTTCAAGATTTTTGACCATAATCTGAGCCGTATATTTTTCGTAGAACTCATTTTTTGCACAATAAGAAGTTCTGTTGTAAAATTCTTCGTCCTGAGACATTTTAGCAAAAGCTACAGACATTCCAAAGTAGTCCTCATACTCTACCAATATACCGTTTGTAAAGGATTTTACAAGTTGAGGATTTCCGCCTACATTGGTTGCTATGGTAGGTTTACCTAAGCTCATTGCCTCAAGTATCGCCAAACTCATAGCCTCAGACTGGGATGATATGACGTTAACATCCGTAACGTTTAAAAGCTCTGTTGTATCCTTGACGTATCCGCAGAAAATAATTTCAGGAATATCTTTTGCCTGCTTTTTTAATTCTTCACACAAGCTACCGTCACCAACTACTAAGAACACCGCATCATCATATTTTTTAATGTAGTCCTTTGCCGCCTCAATAAAGTATTTGTGCCCCTTTACTTCCTCAAGTCTTGCAAAAATTGCAAATACTTTCTTCCCTTCGATACCGTACTTTTTCTTTACCTCTTCTTTTCGTTCAGGTGAAATCTCAGGTACGGCTTCTACTCCATTGCACACTTTTTTTATTTTACGTCTTTTAATACCACATTCCCTAAGATTATCAGCTACTGCATCAGATACTGCAATATAGTAATCACATAAAGAGTTATTCAAAATCCCTTTGATTGCAGATACTAAAAATTTACCCACAGGTTCGATACAATGACGCGTTGAGATTATAGTTTTAATTCCTGCTTTCCTTCCTGCAATTCTTGCAGATAAAGATGCGTGAGTGTGTAGAATATCAAATTTTTCCTTTTTAAATAATTCGGTCAGCACCTTAACGCACTTTGTGTCATAAGATTTATCTGCCATATAAGGAATTTCGTAAATGTCAACCTCTGTGTATTGTGCTACAAATTCAAGTAAACTGCTCATTTCGGGAATTACTACAGAAACCTTATATTTGCTGCGGTCATAGTATTTGAGATAATTCAATAAATACCTGCCCGCACCGCCTATGTTGGTATCAGTTACCACCTGGCAAACCTTAATCATCTAAAAGCTCACCTCCGCAGTCATTTTTAATTATCAGACTGCCCGAAATTCCAAGGGCAATGATTATCCAGAATATCATTAAAATTTTATAGTTATACCAGACATAATCAGTAAGACCTTGAACCATAAAACCTACAAAGCCTGCACCTAGTGCCGCAGTTAATTTTGCTACGTCTGACTTTTTAATATTTTTTACTACCGTTGCTGAAAACGTATTTCTTAAAAACGCCAACGCCAGGGATAGCAATGATACGATACCGATAATACCCGTTTCAACCCAGAACTGCAGGTAAAGGTTATGAGAATGGAGTGCAAAATCAGCACCTGTAAGTGCATATACAGGATAAACTGTTTTGTATGCATCAGAACCCACACCTATACCTGGAAGCCAGAAATCACCTAAAAGCTTTATTGATGCTCTCCATATCGAAACTCTGTACGCGGTAGATGTGTCTGCAGTATTGCCTATACTTAAAACTCTCTCAACTATTGCACTATTTCCGCTCAGATAGAGAGCAACAGGCACTAACACTACTGCAAGAACACCCACAAAAATCCAACGCTTGTCAGAAATCGCAAGGAATATTGCCACTGCAATCAACATTCCAAGCCATGCACCTCTTGACCATGTAAATACCATACAAGCTGCCATAACAAGCAATGCTATACCAAACAGTGTTTTATGTTCTTCACGCACCTTGTTCCAGATAAGTGCTACCATGACAGGAATTGTGAGCACCAAAAATTCTCCTAAAACATTAGGATTGTTAAAAAACGAATAAACTCTTACCTTGATGTCGGTAAACATTTCTTCGTCTATCCAGCTCTCGGTAGACGATACACCTGTAAAATTCTGCACAACTCCATAAACTGCAACTATGAGTGCAGAGGCTAAAAACAGTTTTATCAAAGCACACCATGCTCTTTTTGTTCTTATTGTATTTATAACCACAAAGTAAAAAACAATAAAGCTTATGTGTACCATTACCTGATGTACTGACGACAGTACATCAAAGGAATTTATACAACCCCACAAAAGAGCTATTGTAAAGAAAACAACAACTGGGTTCATGGTACTCTTTACAAATTTAAAGTCGGGATTTTTCACCGCATGAAGCAAAAGTATTAAAGCACATAAAATGCTTAATGCTGCAAGTACCATTGTGGGGAGCAACGGTGACAACGCTACCGTGATGAATACTCCCAAAGGCAAATACTTCACCAAAAAAATCAGACCAATGATACCTGTTATAACTAAGGCAAAGTATTTGATACCTGTGATAAAACACACAAC
>JAZNWB010000113.1:0-5343 GCA_045593125.1 Congzhengia sp.
GCCAAAGCTGCAAAAATAGGCAGATCATACATGGGACCTTCCTTGCGTTTGTCGGCTGGGGCAAGGTTCACGGTGATGCGGCTCACGGGAAAATCAAAGCCACAGTTTTTCATGGCGGAACGAACGCGGTCCCGGGATTCCTTTACAGCAGCATCCGGCAGACCGACGATCTCAAACGCGGGCAGACCGGAAGAAAGGGATGCTTCCACTTCCACCACAAAGGCATCCATGCCATACAGGCCGATGCTGTAAATTTTAGAGACCATAACTCCACCATCTTTCAATAAATACAGGCGTGCCTGCAATTTTTTCAATACACAATCATTCATTTATTAATTATACCTTCTTCTGCACCAAAGTGCAATAAAAAAAACATCATCCTGCAAATTTTTCTTACATAAATATATTTAAATTTTGCGGGCAAAATATTGTTGACAACAAAATATTTGTTTGATATAATGATTAGTGGAGACTCGGCTTTTGTGGAAAGTCTGAAAGGGAGAATGCGCCATGGACTGAAAGCGCATTTGAGATGAGTAGTAAGTTTGGGAACACTCCGTTTTAATTTTAAACTGAATATAAAAAAGCGGACGCTTTTAGCGTCAATGCGGGTGGCACCGCGGGTTAAATGTTTTGTTTACTCGTCCCGGAAATATATGCAAATATATTTCCGCGACTTTTATTTTTAAGCATATTATTATAGGAGGAATATATCATGTATAGAACGCTATATTGTAATGACATACGTGATGAGCACATCGGCAAAACCGTTCAGCTTGCCGGCTGGGTGGATGTTGTGCGTGACCACGGTGGTGTTATTTTTATTGACCTTCGTGATTACACCGGCGTAACCCAGGTAGTTATTCACGATGAATCCCTGGTAAAAGATATTAACCGCGAAACGGTTATTTCTGTCAGTGGTGTTGTCAGCAAGCGTGCCCCAGAAACCGTAAATGACAAAATCGAAACCGGTACCGTTGAACTGGTAGCTGACAGCCTTGATGTTTTGGGCAAAAGCGCAAACAAACTCCCATTTGATGTTCGTGCTTCTCGACAGAGCAAGGATGAACTTCGTTTAAAATACCGTTATTTAGATTTGCGTAACCCTAAAAACCACGATAATCTGGTTAAGCGTACCCAGATTATCCGCCATTTAAGAAACAAGATGGAAGAAAAAGGCTTTTTGGATATGCAGACCCCTATTTTAACCGCCTCTTCACCGGAAGGTGCCAGAGACTTTTTGGTGCCCAGCCGTAAGCATCCGGGTAAGTTTTACGCATTGCCTCAGGCACCACAGCAGTTTAAACAGCTTTTAATGGTGTCCGGCTTTGACAGATATTTTCAGGTAGCACCCTGTTTCCGTGACGAAGACGCACGTGCTGATCGTTCTCCCGGTGAGTTCTATCAGTTAGACTTTGAAATGGCTTTTGCTACACAGGAAGAAGTTTTGGATGTGTGTGAAGATCTCATCTATGACACCTTTAAAACCTTCTCAGATAAAAAAATCACTCCTAAGCCCTTCCGTCGCATTACCTATGCCGATGCGATGATGACCTACGGTTCTGATAAACCTGACCTGCGTAACCCCTTAATCATCTGCGATTTAACCGCTTTCTTTGAAGGGGTTGACTTCCCTGCATTTAAGGGTAAGCCGGTGCGCGGTATTGTAGCCGGCTGTCAGGGAAAATCTAAGAAATTCTTTGAAGATTCTTTAAAATATGCTACCTCTCCTGAGGTTGGTCTGGGCGGTCTTGGATACATCACCTTAAAAGACGGAGTGTTCGCAGGCCCTATTGCCAAGTTCTTAAGCGATGCACAGAAAGAAGAAATCATCACCTTGACCGGAGTTAAAGAGGGTGAAACCCTGTTCTTTATCTGTGATGATAAAAAGAACGACACCGAGAAAAAAGCCGGCTTAATCCGCACATGGCTAGCTAAAAAGGAACAGCTTGATTTAATTAACGAAGATGCTTTTGAATTTTGCTTTGTTGTTGACTTCCCTATGTATGAAAACGACGAAGAAACCGGAGAAACCATCTTTACTCATAATCCGTTCTCTATGCCTCAGGGCGGTATGGAAGCTCTGCTCACCAAAGACCCAACAGAAGTTTTAGCTTATCAGTACGACTTGGTTGGTAACGGCATTGAGCTTGCATCCGGTGCTGTTCGTAACCACGATATCAGCATTATGAAAAAGGCATTTGAAATTGCAGGCTACTCCGAGGATGAATTAAAGAGCAGATTCAGCGCTCTTTATACAGCATTCCAATATGGTGCTCCGCCTCACGCTGGTATGGCACCGGGTATTGACCGTATGGTAATGCTTTTAACCGACGAAGAAAAGATTATGGACGTAATCGCCTTCCCTCTAAACGGCAACGCTCAAGACTTACTCTTAGGCGCACCAAGTTTTGTTTCTAATCAGCAGCTTGAAGACGTTCATCTGTTGGGAAGCACCAATGTATTAGCGCAACGTGCCGGAGGTCCTGCTACTGCGGCAAAATCCTCTGCCGGCAAGCGTTCCACTTTCTCTAACTCACAGCAACTCAATCAGATTGCATTAACCGAAGATGAAGAAAAGGTTGTACAGAGTATTTTCACTTCTATGAGCGAAAGCGAAAAACTGCTTTCTGAGGTAAATACCGAGGATGTTGAACCTATGGTTCATGTTATGCCTATGACCAATGTATTGCGCGAAGATGTACGCCACCAGCCCTTTACCCGTGAGAGCCTTTTAGAAGGCGCTCCCGAACGCAGTGAAGACAGCTGGCAGGTGCCCAGACTTGTAAAGTGAGGTGCAAAAAATGAACTATTATAAAACAAAAATCGGTGGTGGTAACATTGCCGTTGATGATACGATTTTAGTAAAAGATGTAGAGGCTACGGCAGGCTCTAAAATGCTCACAGGTTTTAAACCTCTTTTTAGTGCCGAAGCCGTTACACGTTTAGAAAATAAAGGCTACCAGATTGCCGGCAAAACCAATGTTGGTGAATTTGGTCTTGACCTTTTAGGCGAATTTTCTTATGGAGCTGAAGCAGATGGAACATTAAAAGGTGCCGCTGCCGAAGCCATTGCAAATGGCGAAGTAAAAGCCGCTTTAGCTGTGGATATGAACGGTAGCGCAAGACGTGCTGCTGCTCTTTCAGACATTGACTTTTTAAAACCTACCTATGGTACAGTTTCCCGTTACGGTGTTATTTCTTGTGCTGCTTCCGGTGAACAAATCGGTGTATATGCACAGAATGCATCCGGTGTGAAAGAAATTATGGATGTAATTGCCGGTCACGATGAAAAAGACGGCACAAGCCTTAAAAAAGAAAGCTATGACTACTCTTTCACCGACGTTTCCGGCAAAAAGGTTGCCATCATTAAAGAGCTTTTAGAAAAAGCAGATGACGAAACCAAAGCTCGCATCAGCGCTTTTGCGGAAGGTCTTCGTGCATCAGGTGTGACAGTTGAAGAAATTTCATTTGATATTTTTGATACCGCTAACACAGCTTGGCAGATTTTAATGACAGCCGAAACCTGCAATAATATTTCCCGCTATGACGGCGTGAAATTTGGTCATCGTGCTAAAGAATATAAAAACATTGATGAGTTATATGTAAACTCCCGTACTGAAGGCTTTAATTTCTTAACAAAGGCTGTTATTATGTACGGTTCTGATGTTCTTTCTAAAAATCGCTACGAAGCCTGCTACGATAAATCCCTAAAGGTTCGCCGTGTGCTGGCTGAAAAGTTTGAAGAGCTGACGAAACAGTATGACGCTGTTTTAACACCGACAGTAAGCAAAACCGCTTACGAGGCGTATGACATCCATGAAGCCTTTAGTAAGGTGTTTAACGAAAGCGTGTTCACTGCTTTGGCTAACTTAATCGGTATTCCGGCTTTAGTTTCCGGCAATGTACAGCTTATGGGCAAGCATTTTTCCGAAGGTCTGCTCCTCAGTCTTGCAGACAGCGTTGAAAGGAAGGGTGAATAATCATGAATTACGAATTGGTTATCGGTCTTGAAACCCACGTGGAGCTCAGTACCGAATCAAAGATATTCTGCTCCTGTGGCGGTCATTCTGCCGCTAAAGAGCCCAATGACTGTGTATGCCCTGCCTGCAGCGGTATGCCCGGTATGCTCCCTATAATGAACAAGCATGTTGTTGAGTTAGCGGTAACAGCAGGACTCATGTTAAACTGCGATATTAACCGCTACACCACATTTGATAAAAAGAATTACTACTACCCTGACCTGCCATGCGCTTATCAGATTACACAGCTGAATCACCCCATTTGTACCAACGGTTGTGTTACCTTAAAAACATCTGCAGGCACTCGTGATATCCGCATTAAGCAGATTCATATGGAAGAAGATGCAGGTAAGCTGGTTCACGGCGGTAAATATTCTTATGTTGATTTTAACCGTACCAGCGTTCCTTTGATTGAGATTGTTACCCAACCCGACTTCAGAAGCGCTGAAGAGGTAGTAACTTACTTAAATAAATTAAAGTCTATGTTCCGCTCAGGTGGTATTTCAGAGTGCGAAGAAGGAGCTATGCGTTGCGACGTTAATATTTCTGTTCGTCCCGAAGGCAGCGAAGAGTTTGGCGTTCGTACCGAAATCAAGAATATGAGTTCTTTCGAAGCTATTGAAAAAGCCATCCATTACGAAGCGCAGCGCCATATTGATGCTTTAGAATTCGAAACCGAAGAATTGGTGCAGGAAACCAGACGTTATGATGACGCAAGCGGCAAAACTCTTGCTATGCGTAATAAAGAAACAGAGGCAGACTATCGCTACTTCC
Source organism: Congzhengia sp. (assembly GCA_045593125.1). Lineage (GTDB taxonomy): Bacteria > Bacillota > Clostridia > UBA1381 > UBA9506 > Congzhengia. The sequence goes on from JAZNWB010000113.1 coordinate 4,797, forward strand.
CTGATGCTAACTTAATGCCGATTATCATCGATGATGAATGGCTTGAAAAAATCAAGGCAAACAAGCCTGCAGCTGTGGATGAAAAGGCCGAAGATTACCGTTTGGCCGGCATTTCTGATAAGGAAATTGATATGCTCATTTCTAACCACAAAATTAGTAAATTACTTGACGATGTTGTGGCAATGGGTGCCAATGCTAAAGATGCTGCATCCTGGATTTTAACCGACTGTGCCGGAATTTTGCGCAAAGACGGAAAAACCTTAAGCGACCTGGTAATTACTGCGGAAAAGCTTTACGCCGTAATTAAAATGGTGGATAACGGCGACATTAACCGTAACGCAGGCAAAAAGATACTTATCGCCGTCGTTGAGCAGGATGTTGACCCGATTGCTTACTGCAAAGAACAAGGCCTGGATAAGAAATTTGATGTCTCTGCTATGGAAGCAGTTATTGACAAGGCCATTAACGAAAATCCTCAGTCTGTTTCAGATTATAAGGGTGGTAAGGTAAAGGCTCTGCAGGCTATCTTTGGTGCTTGTATGAAAGA
>JAZNWB010000114.1:0-3670 GCA_045593125.1 Congzhengia sp.
TCTCCCATAAGCGACGGCTTTTCCATAAAGGTTTCAAAAAGCATAGTGATGACTTTCTGGCTTTTGTGATTTTCCTCCTGTGCACGGCTGTTTACATAAACTGTACGGAACATAAAATCACGAAGGTCTTTCATTGCTCCAAAAACCTTAGGGGTCATTGCGATTTCATCCCTGTCTTTTGATGCTTCTACTATATCATAAATCAGCGTGCTTATTCTGTCACCGTGTGTTGTACCTAAGATTTTAATACAATCTGCCGGAATGTCTGTTTCTTTTATTATACCGCCACGGATAGCATCGTCAATATCGTGATTGATATAGGCTATGCGGTCTGCAAGCTTTATGATTTTTCCCTCCAAGGTTTTCGCCTCGTTATCACCTGCGTGATTTAAAATTCCGTCACGCACCTCTTCTGTAAGGTTTAGCCCTGTACCATTTTCAAGGTGGTCAACCACTCTTAAGCTCTGCTCGTAGTGGTGAAACCCGAAGGTACAGATTTTATCAAGCATAAACTCTCCTGTATGACCGAAGGGCGTGTGACCTAAATCGTGTCCTAGAGCAATCGCCTCTGTTAAGTCCTCATTTAAACGAAGGGAGCGTGCAATAGTACGGGCAATCTGCGAAACCTCCATAGTGTGGGTAAGGCGGGTTCTGTAGTGGTCGCCTGCAGGAGCTAAAAACACCTGCGTTTTGTGCTTTAAGCGTCTGAATGATTTGGCGTGAATAATACGGTCACGGTCACGCTGAAATTCTGTACGCATATCACAGGGAGAAATCGGATGCTGTCTGCCCTTGGTATCTTTTGATTTTGTGGCAAAGGGCGACAGGATTTTTTCCTCGTTTTGCTCTGTCATTTCTCTTATTGTCAAGATATACCACCGCCTTTTATACTTTCTCAATTATATAATAACACACCAATATTACAATTGTGTGAAAATGGTAATAAATTCCCTTTAAATTTTGGTGTCCTGTTTTTGGTACTGTTCCTGTGGTATATTATAATCGAAGATTGGATTAAAAACTGCACAAATGGGGGGATATGAAAAATGATACAAAATACAGCTTTGAGAACAACGCTTCCTGAAAATCTTATGATTTTTTCCGACAGCGTGTCAATTATGGAAAAAACCATTACACCCAAAACCTTTTTCGAGCGATACAATGCCGCAGTAGACATTTCAGAATCAATTGCTGCAGCCTACTGTGCCTGTCAGCTTTATGATGACGTGGATGACTGGTGCGAACGGCGAGAAAAGCTCATAGCCGAAAAGGATGACTATATCATAGATTTTGCAAACAGGCTCTATGAAACAGGCAGACTTGATGCACTTTTTGAGATTTGTACAAAATATTCTTATGAATTAAGTGAAAACGCAGAAAAACACGTTGAATACCTTTTACAGGATTTTTAAAAAAAGACGGCAATGCCGTCTTTTTTAATATTCCAATGGGTCATAATTTTCAATCATCCTCTTTAATCTTTACATAAAAATATTTGTCATGTTAATAATATGCAATTATTCTAAAACGATATATCTATTTGTAGCATTATATAAATCTTCTGATATTGACACTATTTCATCTGCATACATAGAGGATGAATCTATATACCTTTCTAACGAGGAAATGTTGTCCAGAATCCATGATACGTTGTGTGCGCTTATTATTTTATATAGCCCTTCTATATCATAAGTGGATAGCATGATATTGTAAGTTAAGTGGTACAAATTGCTGCGTTCATACAAAAATTTGTTATTTTCAATATGAATCAAAAGTTCTTCCAAATACTCTCTGGAAACTAATAGTTTGTGATAATCTTCTGGAGCACTAAATCGATATTTAAGCATATCTTGTTCTGCTGCATAGGTTACTTCATTCATCCACGAAGAACAGTCATCAAATGTAATTTGAGCGTGGTCTATTGCTTTATTAAAAATATACCATGGGGGCAAGAGAATTTCCCAGTCAGGGTTTTTTTCGATGAATTTATGAGTCGTCACACCGATAGTTCTTGAGTCATTGTACCAATTTACTTTGCCAAAACGCCACAACTCATCCAGACTAATAAGCATTCGTCCGTTAAGGCTATATGACGGAATTTCCACGCCGTTTAACAAAACTTTAACATCGCTGTTATAAACGGCCCCTGCATACGTATTGACAATAGAAGTTTCTACTGTAGAATACGGGAAATAATTTTTATTGGGATTATATTTCAAATATAACGTATTTTCATACGCAGACCATTTAATATCAAATCCGTAACCGTTTAAATCTTCTGCAACTACATAAGGGTAATTTTGAAATACATACACAGGTATTTGTCTACAGTCTATGTATGCTGTTGTATCGGTTAAATACATATCACCTATATACTCTTCATAAGCCGATACGGGACAGGTAAATGTAAAACATATTGCAATTGTGATTAGAAGCGCTAATACTCTCTTCATAATTATCATCTCCTTAAAGAAAGCATATAATGTTGAACAAGAGTGGCCAAAGCCACCCTTGTTTTCTGCCAAATAATATTCTTATTTCATTGCCTCTTCAATAGCAACTGCCACTGCAACTGTCATACCAACCATTGGGTTGTTACCTGCACCGATTAAGCCCATCATTTCAACGTGAGCGGGAACTGATGATGAACCTGCAAATTGTGCGTCACTGTGCATTCTTCCCATTGTGTCTGTCATGCCGTATGAAGCGGGGCCTGCAGCCATGTTGTCGGGGTGAAGTGTACGGCCTGTACCGCCACCTGATGCAACTGAGAAGTATTTCTTGCCCTGTTCGATACATTCTTTCTTATATGTACCTGCAACGGGATGCTGGAAACGTGTGGGGTTGGTTGAGTTACCTGTGATAGATACGTCAACACCCTCTAAGTGCATGATTGCTACACCTTCACGAACGTCGTCTGAACCGTAGCAACGAACCTTTGCACGTTCGCCGTTAGAGTAAGCTGTTTCTTTAACAACCTTAACTTCGCCTGTGTGGTAGTCAAACTGTGTCTGAACATATGTAAAGCCGTTGATACGAGAAATTATCTGAGCCGCGTCCTTACCAAGACCATTTAAGATAACACGTAAATCTTCTTTACGAGCTTTATTTGCAGAACGTGCAAGACCGATAGCACCTTCAGCTGCTGCGAATGATTCGTGACCTGCCAAGAATGCAAAGCACTTTGTTTCTTCACGAAGTAACATAGCACCTAAGTTACCATGGCCGATACCTACTTTTCTGTCGTCTGCAACAGAACCGGGGATACAGAAAGACTGTAAGCCTAAACCGATTTTTTCTGCAGCATCAGCAGCCTTGGTGCAGCCGTCTTTGATTGCGATAGCAGCACCTACAATGTATGCCCAGCAAGCGTTTTCAAAGCAGATAGGCTGGATTGATTTTACTAAATTATATACGTCGATACCTTTATCGTCGCAGATTTTCTTTGCTTCTTCGATAGATGAAATGCCGTGTTTTAAAAGTTCCGCATTTATCTGGTCGATTCTTCTTTCATAACTTTCAAATAATGCCATTCTTTTACACCTCCTGATTATTCATGACGGGGATCGAGCAGTTTAGCTGCATCGTCCACTCTGCCGTACTGACCGCTGGCTTTTTCTAAAGCTTCGTTAGCGTCCATACCTTTAGCAATCATTTCCATCATTTTGCC
>JAZNWB010000115.1:0-6643 GCA_045593125.1 Congzhengia sp.
ACACTTGCTGGAAGTTTTCATACCTGCTTTTGCAAAAGCGGTAACAGATTTTGACGGTGACATAATCATACTGTCGTTTAAATATAATCCAATTTTTTTCTGACAGGAAAGGACATTAAAAATATCTTTTTGCATCGGGAGAGGTAAATCCCCATAACCTGGAGAAAACCTGACATTTAGCCCCAGTTCTTCACAGAAAGTGTCACATAAGGTTTCAATTTGTTCTGCACCAATTGCCTGAATCATAAGAGCACGGGCAGGAGAAATACGACCATGTTTTGTGATTAATCTGTCAATGTCAATACCTATGGTTGCACCAAATAGTGTTACGTGGGTTTCTCCTTCAAGAAATTTTGCAAGGTCTTGTGAAATTGTTGTAAAACTGTCAAAATCGCACGCAGAACCGCACACATTTACATCAAGCTCGCACCAGCAAACTTTATATGAAAGTATGGGTTTGACCTCGTCTATACACGAATGCATCAATGGCGAGATTTCATTACCTGCAGTTTTACATCCTGCGTATCTTAATATTTCTTTTTCGCAAAAGGGAAGTTGTTCGTAGATTTTTGTATTAACTATCATTTTTCTATAATATCCGAAAGATTAGCCTGAATTTTTTCGGCTACATCGGGCTTGTTCATTGAATATACGTGTACGTTCCTTATGCCGTTTGCATATAAATCTATAATCTGGTCAGTAGCGTAAGCTATACCTGCCTGCTTCATAGCGGCAGGGTTTGAGCCGAATTTGTCCACCAAGCTTTTAAATCTCTGAGGGACAAGGGAACCGGAAAGCGAAATTGCGCGTTCTACCTGATTTGCATTTGTAATAGGCATAATTCCGGGTATTACAGGCACTGTAATACCTGCTTCACGGATTTTATATAAGAAATTATATAAAAGATTGTTGTCAAAAAACATCTGCGTAGTTAAAAAATCGCAGCCTGCATCGACTTTTTCTTTTAATCTTTTAATGTCATCATTCTGTGTTTTGCTTTCAGGATGTATTTCGGGATAGCACGCACCGCCGATGCAAAAATCAGCATCAGCTTCTTTTAACTCACGAATTAAATCAATAGCGAATTTGTAGTCCCAATGGCTGCGGTCGTCATCTTCCATTCCCTTTGGAATATCGCCTCTTAGTGCCATAACATTTTGGATTCCTGCAGCTTTAATATCTTCAATTCGTTTATGAACTGTTTCCTTTGTTGATGAAACGCAGGTAAGGTGGGCAAGTGTGGGCACACCATAGAGATTTTTTATGTTTTTTGCAATGTCTAGGGTATATTGACTTGTTCCGCCGCCTGCACCGTATGTGACGCTCATAAATGAGGGTTTTAGCTTTGCTATTTCTTCTGTTGCCGATTTTACACTTTCAAAGCTTGTTTCTGTTTTTGGAGGAAAAACCTCAAAGGAAAGAAATAAGCCATTCTTTTTTAATAAGTCACTGATTTTCATAGAGAAAACCTCATTTCGTCTAATATAAAAATATTTTACCAAAAATGAGTAAATAAGTCAATAAAATAGCGTAACACAAAACATTAAAAAAATAAAAGCTATATATTAGTCTTTTATTTTTTGAAAAATTGTGATACAATTATATAAATCCATAAAAAGGAGGATTGATTATGGACGTTACAAAATACGGAGTAGGCTATTTTCCGCCAAAGAATATTACATACGACTGGGTTACAAAAGACCATATAGAAAAAGCACCCCATTGGTGCAGCGTGGACCTTCGTGACGGAAACCAAAGCCTTATTATCCCCATGAACTTAGAAGAAAAAATAGAATTCTATAAATTGTTATTATCTGTAGGCTTTAAAGAAATCGAAGTCGGTTTTCCTGCGGCCTCTGAAACAGAGTACGAATTTTTGAGAACTCTTATTGATAATAATATGATACCTGACGATGTTACAGTTCAGGTACTGACACAATGCCGTGAACACATCATAAGAAAGACCTTTGATGCGTGTTCAGGGGCTCCTAATGCCATAATTCATTTTTATAATTCGGTGAGTGTGGCTCAGCGTGAACAGGTGTTTAAAAAGACCAAGGAAGAAATTAAAAAAATTGCGGTAGAAGGTGCTGCTCTTGTTAAAAAGCTTGCAGCAGAGTATGAGGGAAATTTCAGATTTGAGTATTCTCCTGAAAGCTTTACAGGAGCAGAGCCTGAATATGCATTAGAAGTCTGCAATGCGGTTTTAGACGTATTAGAGCCATCAGAAACAAATAACGTCATAATAAATCTTCCTGTAACTGTTGAAATGAGCTTGCCTCATGTCTACGCATCTCAGGTAGAATATATGGATAAAAACTTAAAATATCGTGAGCATGTAACTATAAGCCTTCACCCACATAACGACAGAGGTACAGGGGTGGCTGATACGGAGCTTGCACTTTTGGCTGGTGCTCAACGTGTTGAGGGCACGCTTTTTGGTAATGGTGAGAGAACAGGGAATGTGGATATTATCACACTCGCTATGAATATGTATTCTCATGGCGTAGACCCAGGACTTGATTTTTCTGATATGCCATCCATTGTGAAAACATACGAAAAATGTACAAGAATGCACGTTCATGACCGCTCACCTTATGCGGGTGCACTTGTCTTTGCGGCATTCTCAGGAAGTCATCAGGACGCTATTGCAAAGGGCATGAAATGGCGCGAGGAAAAAGAATTACATTCATGGTGCGTGCCGTATATTCCTGTTGACCCGACAGATATTAACAGAACATACGATTCGGATGTAATAAGGGTAAATTCACAAAGCGGCAAGGGCGGTATCGGTTACCTCTTAGAGCAGACCTATGGATACGATTTGCCCTCGGCTATGCGTGAACATTTCAGTTATAGCTGTAAGAGTGTTTCTGACCACGAACACAGGGAACTTATGGTAGCAGATATATTTGATGTATTTAAATCAAGCTACTTTGCAGAAAATCCTGTTTCAATAGCGGAAATTCACTTCAAACAGGCAGACAGTACTGTTGAAGCATACATTACATTCTTGCGTGATGGAGTAGAGACAACCATTAAATCAGACGGTAACGGTTCTTTGGACGCAGTAAGTAATGCACTCAAAAAATATACAGGTTCAAACTTCAAACTGTCAGTATATAAAGAACACAGTATGCAGGGACACGGATCTAAGAGTGAAGCGGCTGCATACATCGGCATTGAGGATGAAAAAGGCGCAATGTATTGGGGTGCAGGGGTGCACACTGACATTATCAAGGCTTCATCTCATGCACTACTTGCAGCGTACAATAACATGGTAAAGGAGTGAACACAATGGGGATGACGATGACACAAAAAATTTTGGCTGCTCACGCAGGACAAGACAGTGTAAGTGCTGGACAATTAATAAGTGCAAATCTCGACATCGTACTGGGCAACGACATAACAACTCCTGTTGCTATAAATGAGTTTAATAAAGCGGGGTTTACTGAAGTTTTTGATAAAGATAAAATAGCGGTGGTATTAGACCACTTTGTTCCAAATAAGGATATAAAGGCGGCAGAACAATCAAAGCAGTGCCGTGAATTTTCTTGTTCTCACTGTATAAGTCATTTTTACGATGTGGGAAAGATGGGAATTGAGCACGCACTCCTTCCTGAACAGGGCGTAGTGACAGCAGGTGACTGTATAATTGGTGCCGACAGTCACACCTGTACATATGGTGCACTTGGTGCATTTTCAACAGGTGTAGGCAGTACGGATATGGCGGCGGCTATGGCTAAAGGAAAAGCGTGGTTCCGTGTGCCCTCTGCAATTAAATTTATACTTACAGGTAAGCTTTCCAAAAACTGCAGTGGTAAAGACGTGATACTTTCAATTATCGGTAAAATCGGTGTCGATGGTGCTTTATACCGCAGTATGGAATTTACAGGGGAGGGCGTTAGGACCCTGTCTATGGATGACAGACTTTGTATCTGCAATATGGCAATAGAGGCGGGTGCAAAAAACGGCATTTTCCCTGTTGATGATGTAACACGGGAATATATGAAGGGCAGATGTGAGCGTGTGCCCGTAGAATATACTGCAGACGAAGATGCTGAATATGATGAGGTAATAGAAATTAATCTGTCGGAAATCGTTCCCACAGTAAGTTGTCCGCATCTTCCTGAAAATACCCATCCTGCAAAGGAATTATCAAATATTAAAATTGACCAGGTGGTAATCGGCAGTTGTACCAACGGCAGAATGGAAGATATGGAGGCTGCATACAGAATATTAAAGGACAAAAAAGTGGCACCGGGTGTTCGTTGTATCATAATCCCTGCCACAATGGATATATATCGTGAATGTATTGTACGTGGATATACAACTGCATTTATTGATGCAGGGGCAGTAGTTTCAACTCCTACCTGCGGGCCATGCCTTGGTGGATATATGGGAATACTCGCTGAGGGCGAGAAGTGTATTTCCACTACAAACAGAAACTTTGTAGGCAGAATGGGACACCCCAAAAGTGAGGTATATTTAGCATCTCCCTTAACTGCTGCTGCAAGTGCTGTGACGGGATACATTACATCCCCTGAGGAGGTAGAGTAATGAACACACAAGGAAAAGTTTTTAAATACCCCGACAATGTTGACACAGACGTAATAATCCCTGCAAGATATTTAAACACATCTGATGCAAAAGAACTGTCAAAGCATTGTATGGAAGATATTGATGAAACATTTGTAGAAAAAGTTGCAGCAGGCGATATTATAGTTGCAGGCTGGAATTTCGGTTGCGGCTCATCCCGTGAACACGCACCGCTTGTTATTAAGACCTGTGGAGTAGGATGCGTAATTGCAAAAAGCTTTGCGCGGATTTTTTACAGAAATGCTATAAATATAGGATTGCCGATTTTAGAATGTTCGGAGGCGGCAGAAGAAATCAATGCCAATGATAAGGTAAGTGTTGACTTTAATACTGGCGTGATTACAAATCATACATCGGGAAAAACTTATCAGGCTCAGCCATTCCCCGAATTTATACAGAATATAATAAAATCAGGCGGTCTTTTAGCATCACTTAAAGAGGTGGAATAATGGAGAAAAACATAGCGGTTATACGTGGTGACGGTATAGGTCCTGAAATCGTGAGAGAAGCACTTTTGGTGCTCGATAAAATTTGCGATATATACGGTCATAAATTTAATTATACAGAAGTGAAAATGGGTGGTTGTGCCATTGATGAGTTTGGCGAACCCTTACCTGATTCAGAGCTTGCAAAGTGCATTGCATCAGACAGTGTGCTGCTTGGTGCAGTAGGTGGAGCTAAATGGGACACAGTACCGGGTAATCTGCGGCCTGAAAAGGGACTCTTAAAGCTTCGTTCTGGAATGGGAGTGTATTCTAATAACCGCCCTGCAAAAATCTGGCCACAGCTAGCCGACGCCTCTCCTTTAAAGGCTGAGATAGTGGAAAAGGGCATAGACTTTATAATTGTCCGTGAACTTATCGGTGGTATATATTTCGGAAAGCACGAAACATATGATGAAAGCGGAGAGAAAGAGGCGGTTGACGAGCTTGTTTATCGCGAGAGTGAAATTGAACGTATTGCAAGAATTGGTTTTGAAACCGCACAAAAGCGAAGAAAGAAGCTCTGCTCGGTTGAAAAGAGCAATGTGCTTGATTCAAGCAGACTGTGGAAAGAGGTAGTGCACAGAGTGGCAGAAGATTACCCCGATGTTGAGCTTTTCGATATGTTGGTTGACAACTGTGCCATGCAGATAGTAAAAGCCCCATCTCAGTTCGATGTAATTGTTACAGAGAATATGTTCGGAGATATTCTGTCTGATGAAGCATCACAAATAACAGGTTCTATCGGTATGATACCTTCATCAAGTTTAGGTGCAACATCCTGCGGACTTTATGAACCTATACATGGTTCTGCACCTGATATTGCAGGACATGACTTAGCAAACCCCATAGGCACAATCCTTTCTGCTGCTATGATGCTAAGATTTAGTTTTGATATGGCGGAAGAGGCAGATGCCATAGAAAAAGCGGTATCAAAAACATTAGATAAAGGTTATCGCACACAGGATATTATGACCAAAGGTGCACCTGATTTAATAAGAGTCGGATGTCGCGAAATGGGACAGTTAATAATAGATAACATAAAATAAAAAAAGGACACCGAAAGGTGTCCTTAAATTTTTGTTTAGTTTTCTTTCTTTGCCTTTTCTACAAAGAATATGCTGAGCAGTAATGCAACTACATAAAGTGCGATTGTAACATATAAAACTGTCTGATAACCTATGGGGTTGAAAGCTGCATCAGGTGTACCGAAGTGTGATACAATCCAGGATGCCATCTGGTTACCTGTAAGACCCGCAAAGCCCCAGGCAGATAATGTAATACCATGAATTGCACTGATGTTGCTCATACCGTAGTGGTCAGAAAGCAATGTGGGAACATTTGAAAAACCACCGCCGTAGCCTGCGTTTACCATCATAACGAGAGCGATAACAATAGCTATTAAAACTGTGTTTCCTGCGCCATTCGCAATACCGCCTGTTAAAATTACAACACCTGTTAAAGCAATAGAAATAATAAATATGAGCTTGTAGATTGTATTTCTGTCGCGTAGCTTATCAGCCCAAGCAGAAAAACCAAGTCTGCCGCCTGCGTTAAATATT
>JAZNWB010000116.1:0-21394 GCA_045593125.1 Congzhengia sp.
CATTGTTCCTAACTCAACAGGTGCTGCAAAGGCTATCGGTCTTGTTATTCCTGAACTTAACGGCAAGCTCATCGGTGCTGCTCAGCGTATCCCAACACCAACTGGTTCAACAACAATCCTTACAGCTGTTGTTAAGGGCACAGACGTTACTGTTGACGGCATCAATGCAGCTATGAAGGCAGCAGCTTCTGCAAGCTTCGGCTACAATGAAGACCAGATCGTTTCTTCAGACGTTATCGGTATGAGATACGGCTCACTCTTCGATGCTACACAGACAATGGTATCAAAGGTTTCTGATGACCTTTACGAAGTACAGGTTGTTTCATGGTATGACAACGAAAACTCATACACAAGCCAGATGGTTAGAACGATCAAATACTTTGCTGAATTAAACTAATTTAGTATTTAAAGCCCCGAGAGAAATCTCGGGGCTTTTTGTTTTTTTTCTTTAAAAATCACTTGCTTATTTTGTATTATTATAATATACTATAAGTTAAGAGTGCATAATTATAAATTTACGGAGTGAGTCGTATGAAAATACTTCTTATTGCAAATGAACAAAAAGACAAGGATTTTGTTTTAGCAAATGAAATTCTCAGAATTATTGATGGCAGGGCGAATGTTTATGCAGAAGAAAAAATAAAAAATGATAAACTCTGCAATGTTACATACATATCGGAAGAAGTTTATTCGCAGATGGATATGTTTTTAGTCCTTGGTGGCGACGGTACACTTTTGTCCGTGTCAAAAACTGCATCATGTCTTAAAATTCCCGTCATTGGTGTAAATCTTGGAAGACTTGGTTTTTTGTCTGAAATTGAAAAAGAAAATTTAAAGGCTGATATTGACAAATTATTAGCAAAAGATTTTGATATTCAAGAACGCATGATGGTATCTGCCAAATTACATGATACAGATGACATATGTGCACTTAATGATATTATTGTGGCACGTGGGAATTCTTTGCTTAAAATTTTGGAATTCGATGTATATTTAGATGACGAATTTGTTGATCATTTTAAAGCTGACGGCATAATAATATCCACACCTACAGGTTCTACGGCATATTCGCTTTCTGCAGGTGGCCCGATTGTTGACCCATCTATGGATATTATAATAATTACACCTATTTGTCCTCACAAAATGTACTCAAGAACAATCATTGTATCAAAGGATAAAAAAATTACTGTTAAAAATTGCTCTTCAGACGACACTACAGCAATTGTTGCCGCAGACAGCCAGATAGTGGGAGAAATATCAAATGGCGAAAAAGTTGTTATAGGAGAAGCACAAAACAAATTCAAACTTATTAATTTGCACGGATTTAAATTTTTTAGCGTGCTCCATAACAAGTTAGTTAAGAAGGAGAATTAGAATGAAATTATCCAGACACTCAAAAATTCTTGATTTGATTTCAAAATATAACATAGACACACAGGAAGAGCTTGCAAAACGTCTGTCAGCGGATGGGTATAATGTAACACAGGCTACTGTTTCTCGCGACATCAAAGATTTAAAACTTGTGAAGGTTTTGGACGATTACGGTGTATATAAATACGTACAGGGCGGAAGCAAAGAAACCTCTGCATCTGATAAAAATCTTAATTCTATACTCGTCAATTCGGTAATAAGTGTCGATTACGCACTTAATAATGTAGTTATTAAAACCCATGCCGGTATGGCACAGGCGGTTGGATTTGTTATTGATTCTCTTGGTTTTGAAGAAATTCTTGGGTGTGTAGCCGGCGATGATACAATTCTTTGTATTACAAAAACAGAAAAGGCAGCCGGTCACCTGACAGATAAAATTAATCTTATGGTGAAAAGCTGATTTTGAAAGGAATGTTAGGTATGCTTTTTAATTTAAGCATTGAAAATGTTGCATTAATTAAAAAAGCTGATATAAATTTTTCCGAAGGCCTAAGCGTATTAACGGGTGAAACCGGTGCAGGTAAATCTATACTTATAGGTTCTCTAAATATGCTTATCGGAGAGCGTGCAAGTAAGGATGCGATCCGTCATGGAGAAAACTATGCTTATGTCGAAGGTCTTTTTTATGTTGATGATGATACAAAGAAAGCACTTTTAGAATTTGACGTAGAACCTGAGGAAGACGGAAGTCTTATTATTTCAAGGAAATTATCAATAGATGGTAAAAACATCTGCAAAGTTAACGGAAAAACTGTTCCTGTGGCAATTTTGAGGGATATAGGGCGAAATCTTATAAACATCCACGGACAACACGACAATCAGGCACTTTTGGACTCAAAATGTCATATTGACTTTATTGACGCATATTGCAGAAAGGGTAACGAAAAGCTATTTGAAGAATATATTCTGCTATACAACGAGCTAAACCTTTGCAAGCGAGAATTGGCGTCTTTAGATATAGATGAAACAGAAAAACTCAGAAAAATTGATATATTGGAATTTGAGATTGATGAGATAACTAATGCAGGCATAATGGTTGGTGAGGAAGATGCATTAAAGGCAAAACGTAACTTTATTAAAAACAAAGAACATTTCACCAAAAATTGTGCCGGAGCATTGGCTTTGCTCTACGAAAATGACGATGAAACTGCACATAATTTAGTTTCTCAGTCATCTAGACTAATTGATAAAATTAACGACGAAAGTCTTGACGAGTTATCTGAAAGAATCAACGAAATACTGTATAATATTGAGGATGTAGCCACAGAACTCAGAAGAAAGCTAGATGACGTAAGCCTTGACGATATGTCCCTTGATGAGATAGAGGAGCGTCTTGATATTATTTATCGTCTAAAAAGAAAATATGGCGATAGCGAAGAAGCTGTTTTACAGTATTTAGAAAAAGCTCAAAAAGAGCTTGACAGTATCACATTTGCAGATGCAAAAAATGCTGAATTATCTAAGAAAATTGAAAATCTGATGAATGATGCATTAAATTGTGCAGAAAAAATCAGTCATTTAAGAATGAAGAGTGCCTCTGTAATTGAAAACGAGATAAATTCACAGTTGTCAGAACTCAATATGAATGGTGCACGTTTTTCTGTTCAATTTGAAAGAGCTGATATGGAGAAAAAGGGAATTGACAAGATAGAATTTTTGATTTCTACAAATCCCGGAGAGCCACAAAAACCTCTTACGAAAATTATATCAGGCGGCGAACTTTCAAGAATTATGCTTGCTGTAAAAAATGTATTAACTTCAGGTGATGCTGCAAATACACTGATTTTCGACGAAATAGATACAGGAATAAGCGGTGTAACTGCAGGAAAAGTCGGTGTCAAGCTTGCTCAGATTGCAACTAAAAAGCAGGTTATTTGCGTTACCCATTTACCACAAATTGCTGCACTTTCCGATAACCACTTTAAGATATCCAAGAAGAGCCGCGATAACGAAACCAACACATACATAACTTCTTTGAATAGCGATGAAATGACCAAAGAAATCGCATATATGATAAGCGGAGACGCAACCTCTGAGACCTCGTTGGCTCAGGCTAAAGAAATGCTAAATAAAAAGAACTAGCTTCCATTTTTTGAAAGCTAGTTCTTTTTTAATTTTCTCTGTCTAGAACAGTCTGAACTTTTAAAAGGTCTGTTGAATTGTCAGAACCTGCTGTAATTACTACACAATCATTTGATTTTACGTAACCATATCTTTTAGCACAGGCGATAGAGTGATCAAATAAATCCTCAGCATTAACTTGATAAAGAGATTTTACAGGATGAACTCCCCATGATAAAGACAACTGGTGGTAAGTTTTTTCGTTAGGAGTTGTTGCAATAATTGCCTCTTTAGGTCTGAATTTAGAGACCTTTCTGGCTGTATATCCCGATTTTGTTATTGCGATAATCGCCTTTGCTTTTATATCCCTTGCAGTTGTACAGGCGGCATCGCAAATAGCATTAGTAACATCTCCAACATTATTAAAATATTGAAAGTTTTCGTACGAATCGAGTTCAAAAGCATCTTTTTCTGCCTGGCGTGCAATTTTAGACATTGTTTTAACTACAAGCTCAGGATGGTCGCCTATTGCAGTTTCTCCTGAAAGCATAATGGCAGACGTACCGTCAAAAACAGCATTTGCTACGTCTGTTATTTCTGCTCTTGTTGGTGTACTGTTGTGTATCATTGATTCTAACATCTGTGTTGCCGTTATTACCATTTTCCCTGCTCGGTAGCACTCGCGGATGAATTTTTTTTGTAATCCGGGTAACCGCTCAAACTCTATTTCTACACCCATATCGCCGCGGGCAACCATTATGCCGTCCGAATGGTTCAAAATCTCATCAAAGTTATTTACGCCCTCAATATTTTCTATTTTTGAGATTATTTTGATGTTATAACCACCATGATAATCAAGGAAATTTCTCATAGCGATTACGTCATCCTTTGAACGTACAAACGACGCTGCGACGAAATCTGCATCGTTTTCTACTGCAAAAATTAAATCCTTTTGGTCTGCCTCACTAAGATAGGGAATATCCAGATGAACATCAGGAACATTTACACCTTTTCTGTCAGAAATTTCGCCACCGACAATAACCTCGCAGATTATATCAGTATCAGTTATGTCTTTGACAGATAAATCAATGTGTCCGTCATCAATCAATACAGTATCGCCAATTTTTAACTGATGTGGAAGATTTTTATATGAAACAGACACAATCTCGCTGGTGCCTTCAATTTCATTTGTTGTAAGGGTAAATGTATCTCCTTTTGTCAAATGTTCATTCGAGTTTTTGAATTTTCCTATTCGTATTTCAGGACCTTTTGTATCAAGCATCACTGCAGCAGGGATATCCAAAGAGTCACGAACATTTCTAAACAATTCGATTGTTTTTCGATGATATTCGTGTGTGCCATGCGACAGATTAATACGGGCTACATCCATACCTGCACGTAGCATTTTGGAAATCGTTATTTCGTTTTTAGATGCAGGACCTAGTGTACATACAATTTTAGTTTTACGCATTTTGCCCTCCATGGGATTAATTATTTTCTATTTTCAAGACTATAGTCTGGGTTGCTTTCTCTCCGGGTTTCAAGATAGTCAATTTACCTTCTTTTCTTACTATATCTCTTCCATCGGGAGTAACATTGCCAGGTTCTAATCCAAGCACATATTCCCCTGATTTCATAAGTTTCCATTCTGTAAAAGCAGGAAGTTCGTTAACGTCGTAACTAATTGACAATCCGAAACCTAAATCAGGATTAAATATCTTTGCGTACCCCTTATTCATATCATAGTAGAAACACTGCTCAATATATCCCACCTGTGGTTGTTCCATTTGAAGCGCTGTGTTGATTCCTTTTGCCGCATCCGCATTTCTAGGACGTATAGCATTGTAATCAAGAGTAATTATTGATTTTTCGCTCAATAAAGGGTACCCCATATTCATATGATATAGAATCATATATGGAGTATCTTCAAAATCAATATTTTCAACAGTATCTGTAAGTATTATTTCATTTTTATCTAAAGGACATTCATATTTTCTTGTCAACAGAAGTTTGTGACCAAAGAGCCTTGCATCACGAACTGTGAGTATTATGTTGATTTTATTATCTTCTACCCAATAAGATACATTTTCTGCGGGGGTGTTAGATATCGTGCCATGGAGAGGGAGCTCCTCGCCATCATCGGTGCACGGCGAACCAACCGCAGTAAGACCACAAGTTGTAAACAATCCTGCTGACATTGACTTTAAAAAACCCAAGCCTTTGTCATCATAATATTCAGGAGAAACATATCCACATGGGCTTATAAATACAAGGTTAGTACCTTTGTAATACATTCTTGAAATATCTCCTGCACGGTCAAGTGATACAGTAAACATTAAACCTTTGCCGTTGTTTACTTCCAACAACCGCATTCCGTCGCTTTTACCACCTGTTAATCTGTGTTCTTCAACACTATAAAGTTGCGAAAAATGTCCAATATATTCGTTCATTTTAACACCTCCTGTTTTGATAAAATTATAGCATACAGGCGAAAACATGTCAATAGAATCGGCTATGAGCGAAGATGCAATATATTTGATATTTTTTGCGTTTTTTCGTTGAAAAAATATGTTACCTGTGATATAATTAATTATGATAAATTATAAGGTGTGATTTTTATGACCAGACGTAAAACTAAATCAATAATGGTGGGTAAAATCGGTATAGGAAGCGACTATCCGGTATCCATCCAATCAATGCTTAATACCAGTAACGGAGATATTAATGCTGCAATTGAGCAGTCAACTGCACTAAAAGAGTCAGGTTGTGACATTGTCCGTCTTGCAGTAACTGATGAAAAGAGTTTAGAGGTAATAAGAGAACTTAAAAAAAGTGTGGATATACCTCTTGTTGCAGATATACAATTTGATTATAAAATGGCAATTGCGTCCATTGAAAACGGTATAGACAAGGTAAGGCTCAATCCCGGAAACATTGGAAATGAAAGAAGAGTAAAAGAAGTAATCGCAGCGGCAAAAGAGAGAAATATCCCTATACGAGTAGGCGTAAATACCGGTTCAATATCTTTAGATATCGCAAAAAAATACGGAAGGTACAGTGCTGAAGGTCTAGTGTACGAAGCTACACGTCATATAGAGATTTTGGAAAATAACAATTTTGACGATATTGCCATATCCTTAAAGGCATCAGATGTAAATACCATGATAAAAGCATACAGATTGATGGCAGAGAAGTGCAACTATCCGTTGCATTTAGGAGTTACCGAAGCAGGTACTGCATTCTCAGGAACTGTAAAATCAGCTATCGGTATAGGTAGTCTGCTTTCTGATGGCATTGGAGATACTATAAGAGTTTCTTTAACTGATAAACCAACCGAAGAAATTCGTGCTGCAAAAGAAATATTAAAATCACTTGATTTGTACGATGGTGGGCCAAGGCTTATTTCTTGTCCTACTTGCTCACGTTGCAGTATAAATCTTATAGAAATAGCGAACAAGGTAGAAAAGAGACTTGAAAATCTAAATAAAAATGTAACAGTTGCAGTAATGGGTTGTGTTGTAAATGGACCAGGGGAGGCCAGTAATGCCGATATTGGTATAACAGGGGCAAATGGTGAGGGACTCATTTTTAAAGACGGTAAGGTTATAAAAAAAGTAAAAGAAAAAGATATTATTGACGAATTGTTTTATGAAATAGAGAAAATGTTCTAATAGGATAAGGAGATAAGAATGTCTAATTTGTTAGCGGAACTGGCAGGCGTTGAATTTGCTTCCCAATACGAAAGCATATGCGTTACCGCCTGTAAAATAAAAAAAGAAGATATGTCAATGTCTGTTGATATTGTGTCAGACGAGTTTCCCTGTGCTCTTCCGTTTGCAAGATTTCGTGCTGCTATACGAGATAGATATGGAGTATCCACAATAAGATTTTCAGTAAAATATACTGATTTTAAATTGACGGAAAATAATATCAGCGATTTTTACAATAACATTAAGGAGTATGTATGTTTTAAAAAATCGTCAATGTCGAAGATTCTGATGGGTAGCAATGCGACTTTTAAAGATAATATTCTGACTATAAATTTACGGTTTGGCACAGAAGAAATTCTTATAAACGAAAATATAGAGGAAATTATAAAAGAGTACATAAAAACATGTTTCGGGTTAGATTTGGAAATTAAATTTGATATTAAAATTGTTGAAGAAGATAAACTTATGGAGGAAATAGAGGAAGACCGCAGAAACTTTGCAAAAGAGTTTGTTGTAAAAACTGTAGTTGAAGAAGAACCAAAAGCCAAAGAGGTAATTGAAAAAGCGGAAGATGACGAAGAAAAAGATAAAAACCTTATCATAGGTCGTGATTTTTCAGGAGTAGTAACACCGCTTTCAGATATTACCGAATATAGCGGCAGAGTTGTGGTAGCCGGAAAAGTTATAGGCTTTGAAACACGTGAGTTACGAACAGGAAATAATATTATTTCAATATACATCACAGACGATACTGCATCAATCACCTGTAAATGTTTCGTTAAACCTGACAAAATAAAAGATATTACAGCTGCAATCAAGGGTGCTAAGGCAATCACAGTAAAAGGTGATGCAGTATATGACCAATATGAACACGAAGTAACAATAAAAATAAACAGTCTTAAATTAAAAGATGTAAAAAGCAGAGTGGATAACGCTGAATTAAAAAGAGTAGAACTGCATGCTCATACGGTTATGTCTGCCATGGATTCTGTGGCAAAAACTGATGAGCTTATTAAGACCGCCGCAAAATGGGGACACAAAGCAATAGCGATTACCGACCACGGTGTTGTACAGGCATACCCCGATGCCTTTGATGCAGCAGAAAAATCAGGTATTAAAGTTATATATGGTATGGAAGGCTACCTGATGGGGGATGAATCAAAAATCGTCTACAACGAAAAATCAATGCCTTTAGATGGTGATTTTGTTGTATTTGATATAGAAACCACCGGCCTTAAAGCAAAATTCCATGAGCTGATTGAAATTGCAGGAGTCAAAGTAAGCGGTGGAAAAATAACTGAAAAATTTTCTGAGTTTGTAAAACCTACAACAGAAATTCAACCACATATAACTGAACTTACAAGAATTACTAACGAAATGGTAAGTAGTGCAGATAACGCAGAGAATGTACTGAAACGTTTCCTTGATTTTTCGAAAGGATGCGTTCTTGTTGCTCATAATGCAAATTTTGATGTAGGTTTTTTGAAGAAATATGCAGAGAAATTTAATATCCCTTTTGATTTCTGCTATATTGACACATTGGGACTCAGCCGTAAACTTGTTACAAATATAAAACGACACAGGTTAGACCGTGTTGCAAAGGCTCTTGGTATACCCTTCGAGGGACATCATAGAGCGATAAATGATGCTGAAGTAACGGCAAAAATATTTGTTGTATTTGCAGACACCTTAAAACGCAAAGGAATAAATAATGTAGCGGATATTAACTCGGAGCTAGTTGACGAAACTATCAAGCAGTACACAGACCTCTATCACGTAATTTTGCTTGTAAAAAACATGACAGGGTTGAAAAATCTTTACGAGTTGGTATCAACATCTCATCTTGATAATTTTTACAGGAGACCAAGAATTTCAAAGAAGGTTTTAGATGCTCACAGAGAAGGTATTATTGTAGGAAGTGCCTGTGAAGCGGGAGAACTTTACAACGCTATATTAGGCGGAAAAACCGAAAAAGAAATAGAAGAAATTGCAAACTATTACGACTATCTGGAAATCCAGCCACTTCGTAATAATGAATTTATGTTGCGTGAAAATACGTTGTCTTCTTTTGAGCAACTAAAGGAAATAAACAAACAGATAGTAGAGATTGGTGATAAGCTATCAAAACCTGTGGTAGCAACCTGTGATGTTCACTTTGTGAACCCTGAAGATTCAATATTTAGAGAAGTGCTAATGGTAAGTCAGGATTATGATGACGCGGAATTTCAACCTCCTCTGTACTTGCGTACCACAGATGAAATGCTTGAAGAATTTAAATATCTAGGCAGTAAGAAGGCCTTTGAGGTTGTTGTTGAGAATACTAATAAAATCGCAGACTTAATTGAGGAAGTACGTCCAATACCTAAGGATACTTATCCGCCGGAAATGCCCGGTGCGACGGAAGATATACAGAGGATGTCTGACGAGCGTGCTCATGAGATATACGGGGATGTTTTACCCGATATTGTAAAACAGCGTATGGAAAAGGAACTTGTACCTATCATAAAATACGGTTTTTCTGTTATGTACATGATAGCACAGAAGCTTGTTACAAAATCGCTGAGCGATGGATATCTGGTAGGCTCAAGAGGCTCTGTAGGTTCTTCTTTTATTGCGTATCTGATTGGTATCACAGAGATAAACTCACTACCTCCTCATTATATATGTCCTGAGTGTAAAAATGTAGAATTCATCACAGACGGCTCTGTAAGCTGTGGTGCGGATTTAGATGACAAGGATTGTCCTGTATGCGGTCATAAATACAAAAAAGAAGGATACGACATTCCCTTTGAAACATTTTTGGGATTTGATGGCGATAAAGAGCCTGATATTGACCTTAACTTTTCAGGAGAATATCAGAGTGTTGCTCATAAATACACAGAAGAACTTTTCGGTGTAGGTCATGTTTATCGCGCAGGAACAATAGGCACATTAGCCGAAAAGACTGCATTCGGTTATTTGAAAAAATATGCCGAAGCCAAAGGAAAATCATTGAATAGAGCTGAAGAAATGCGTCTCTCTCAGGGAATTGTCGGTGTTAAACGTACGACCGGTCAGCATCCCGGGGGAGTTATGATTGTGCCTAAGGCAAATGAAATTTATGAGTTTTCCCCCATTCAGCATCCTGCAAATGACAACGATACAGATATAATAACAACGCACTTTGACTATCACTCAATCAGCGGTAAATTATTAAAACTTGATATACTTGGACACGATGATCCTACTATGATTCGAATGCTTGAGGACTTAACAGGACTTGATGCAAAAACAATCCCTATTGATGATAAGCCTACAATGAGTTTATTTACATCCACAGAAGCTTTAGGTGTTACACCTGAGGATTTAGGCACCACAGTAGGAACCTTTGCTGTGCCTGAATTTGGTACAAGGTTTGTTCAACAGATGCTTATCGAAACAAAACCTACTACTTTTGGAGAACTTATACGTATTTCAGGACTTTCTCACGGAACAGATGTGTGGACAAACAATGCTCAGGAACTAGTCCGCGACGGTGTGGCAACTTTGCCCGAGGTAATTTGTACCCGTGATGATATTATGCTTTATTTGTTGTTACATAATCTTCCTCCCTTAGATTCCTTTAAAATCATGGAAAAGGTAAGAAAAGGTAAGGGACTTTCTTCTGAGGATGAAGCGTTAATGCGTGAAAACGACGTTCCTGAGTGGTATATCTCGTCCTGTAAAAAAATTAAGTATATGTTTCCCAAGGCACATGCCGCAGCTTACGTTACAATGGGATTCAGAATAGCGTATTTTAAGGTACACTATCCAATAGCGTTTTACATAGCGTATTTTACTGTACGAGCAACTGAATTTGATGCAGACCTGATGTTAAGGGGAAGAGATAAAGTGGGTGCTGCTATGGCAGAACTTAATGCGTTGTCAAATCCCACTCAAAAAGAGAAAAACCTTGTAACTATACTTGAAGTTGTAAACGAGATGTATGCAAGAGGTATTTCTTTGTTACCTGTAGACTTATACAAATCTCATGCAACTAAATTTGTAGAAGAAAACGGTGCAATAAGGCCCCCTCTTAATGCAATAAACGGCGTATCAGACGCAGTCGGTCAGGCGATTGTTGAGGCTCGCGAAAATGGCGGTCCATTTATTTCATCAGAAGACCTTATGCGTCGTGCGAAAATTGGTAAATCAATAGTTGATAAATTAAAAGAATATGATGTTTTGGAAGAAATTCCTGACACAAATCAGATAACTTTTTTTGATTTTTAATTGTTAAGGAAAGGATATGGTTGCTTGCTACTTAAAAGGCCTTTGTTTTATATATGTTTGTCTTTTGTATGCGGAATGTATATCCTGTCGGTAGTTTCCTTTGAAACAATGCTTTTGGTTTCTGTTTGCAGTATATTTATATTCTTATTGATGTTGATACGAAAGGTGAACACTAAAAATATAATCGTTTTACTTTTATGTGTGTTGATTTTTTGCGCAGGCGGAATACGTTATGAGACTTCAAATAACATTAAAGGTAAAACACTTTACAGCTTTAAGGATGAGATTGTATCAGTTCAAGGTACTGTTATTGAAAAACCTGTAGTTACCGATAAGACAATTTCGTTTATTGGTCGGGTGAATTGCATATTTAAAAATGGTCAAAATACAGACTGCAATGATAAGGTACGCTTTTCGTATTTTATTAATGAAAATGACGATATAACAAAGTTGTGTATTCCTTCTTATGGCGACATATTTTCTCTTGAAGGTAAAATTGACATACCTGATGGTGCTATGAACAGGGGAGGTTTTGATTATTCCCGCTATCTTAAAGGTGAAAATATATTCTTTCAATGTGTATTTTCACTTGAAGATTTTGTTGTAACATCTAAAAATGAAAATCACTTTTTAGATAGCTTATACAATTTCAGACAAAAGTGCATAAATTTTTATGACGAAGCATTTCCATATGAAACCGGTGCAGTACTAAAAGCGTTTGTACTAGGTGATAAAACATCTTTAGATTATGAAACAGAAGAGATTTTTTCTGCAAGTGGACTATCGCACATTCTTGCTGTGTCAGGTCTTCACGTTTCAACCTTTGCCATCGCATTTTGTAGTTTAATAACCTTATTCAGTCGTTCTAAAAGAAAACAAATGCTTGCATCAACTATAGCAAGTATATTCTTTGTCCTTTTTACGGGTGCGTCGGTTTCGGCGATAAGAGCAGGCGTTATGTGTGCTGCGGCATTTTTTGCAAAGCTTATATATAGACGTGCAGACTCTTTATCTGTATTAGCGGAAATAGCAGCAGTATTTTGTATTATAAATCCACACGTTATTTATGATGCATCATTTATATTGTCATTTGCAGCAACTGCTGGTATAATTCTTTTTAACGACAATGTTTTAATTGTTTTTAAATCTTTGTTAGAAAAACTAGATAAAGAAAAACCGTGGCATCGCAGAGTAGAAAAATTAATTAATGTTACAAGTGTGGGTATTTCTGCACAAATTTTCATAATACCGTTGATTATACATCTTTTTAACGGTTTTTCAGTTGTGTCAGTCGCTGCAACTGTTGTCATTGCACCATTCCTGTTGCCATTGCTTACAGGTGGTCTGGTATTTTGTGCTATGTCATTTGTAAATGAACTTTTTGCAGTTCCTGCCGCGGTTTTAATATATTTACTAGCTAAAATAATTATTTTTGTAGCAGAATTTTTTAGCAGTTTTTGGTTTTCAAAGATTGCCTTTGGTATCGTAACTCCATTCTTTTTACTTTTATATGCTTTGATTATTGCAACCATAATTTACGCAATAAAAAGAAAAAAGTTACACTTTATCACATCTTTAGTGTGCGTAACGTGCCTGTTAGTGATGTATCTTGTAAACAGTATAATTAATTATGATGTTGCACAGGTTTCTTTTATAAATGTCGGCAACGGAGATTGTGCACTCATCAAGGCTCCGGGTGATTGTGACGTATTGATAGATGCAGGAGCAAGTGCCAAAAGTGAAACAAGCGGAAGATATATAATCGCTCCGTATCTTACAAAAAATGGTGTTAATGATATAGAGTATGTTGTTTTGTCGCACACGCATTCCGACCATGTAAATGGCCTTTTTGGGCTTTTTGATATAATGGAAATAGGAAATATCATTATGCCATATAATGCAGAAGATACAGACGAAGCTAAGAAAATATTAGAAAAGGCGAAAGAATATAATATTCCTATAACATATTTTACAAGCGGCGATATACTAAAACTTTCAGATAATATAAAAATAACTGCGATTACTCCGGACATTAAGCAATCCTTAATTTCTAAAGACACAAATGACAGTTGTCTTACTGTTCGGCTTGATTACGGAGATACATCATTTTTATTTACAGGAGATATAACATCAGATATTGAAAATTACATTTTGGATAATTATCCGGATATGTTAGAGGCAGACGTGCTTAAGGTTGCACATCACGGTTCGCAAACCTCTACTTGCCAAAGATTTGTGGATGCAGTAAAGCCTAAATATTCGTATATTCCAGTCGGTAAAAATTCCTATGGACACCCCTCTGAAGAAGTAATAGATAAACTGGAAAAAAGCGGAAGTCAAGTGTACAGAGCAAATTATCATCGTGACGTGACGTTCTTCTTTGATGCCGAAGAAATCACAGGAGTCAAATACAAAGCCGTAGAATAAGGAGATTTTTATGAACTACGATGAATTTAAAAAATATTTAAAAAACGAAAATATTGATAAAAATATCTTCCTTCTTTATGGAGAAGAGGTGTTCTTAAAATCTCATGGCAAAAAGGAATTGTTGTCACGCGTTTCTCCTGATGATATGTCTGAATTTAACATATTTACATATGAAGGAAAGAAATACGACCTTATTTCAGTTAAGGAGGCTATTGAAGCTTTGCCTGTATTCTCTGACAGAAAACTTTTGATTTTTGAAAACTCAGGAATATTCAGTCTAACAGGTAAGGACGCTGCAACGAAGGAGTATAGAGAATTCTGGGAGGAAATCATAGACGATATACCCACAGATGTTTATATTGTTTTTGACGAAGAAAAAGTTGATAAACGAAGCTCGGTTTATAAAAAACTCTTAAAAAAGGATTCTGTTGTTGAGTTTTCTTATCTTTCTGAAAAGCAGATGATAAACTGGGCAGTAGCTCTTTTTAAAACAATGGGCAAAATAATAAGCCCACAAGATGCAAAATATCTTATCGAAATTACTCAGGAAGGTATGTCACCTGTTAAAAGAGAAGCAGAGAAGATTGCCGCATATACTCAGGGAAAAACCTCTGTTACTCGTCAGGACATAAAAGATATAGCTGTTCCTGTAGTAGAGAACAGAGTTTTTGATATGGTTGATGCTCTACTTTCTAAAAATCCTCAATCCGCCCTT
The DNA here is from genome assembly GCA_045593125.1 of Congzhengia sp. Classification (GTDB taxonomy): domain Bacteria; phylum Bacillota; class Clostridia; order UBA1381; family UBA9506; genus Congzhengia. The sequence goes on from JAZNWB010000116.1 coordinate 14,596, forward strand.
GCTATGCTTAATGACTTACTGACATTGAAAGAAGACGAAACAAGAATACTTGGCGCAATATCATCCAACGCAGACAAACTGCTTACTGTAAAACTTTTAACAGATGATAGAGTAGATAGGTCAATGATAGCTGCAAAAGCAAAAATTGCACCTTTTATAGTAAGCAAATATATAACATTAAGTTCAAAATATAATTCCGATGACTTAAAAGAACTACTAACAAAGTGTGTAGAGATAGATAAGTTATTTAAGCTCACAAGAGGAGATAAAGCGGTTATTTTGCAATCATTTATTTCAGAATTTGCAGGAAAACAATAATTTCATAAAAAGTTCACAAATTAGCACTTGACTTTTAAAAAGTTAAGTGCTATCTTTATATTAGCACTCAAACTATACGAGTGCTAATAACAAGGAGGAGAGTATGGAACTTAACGAAAGAAAACGTAAAATTCTGAATACTATTATAAACGAATACATCTCTTCTGCAGAACCGATTGGTTCACGTCATATAGCAAAACACGCAGACCTCGGACTGTCAAGTGCAACCATACGAAACGAAATGGCGGACCTTGAGGAAATGGGATATCTTGAACAACCCCATACATCCGCAGGAAGAATACCTTCTGATAAGGGTTATCGCTTTTATGTTAACGAGCTTATGGGAGGATACGAAGCAACCCAGCAGGACATTGACATTTTATCTGCTGCAATGACTGTAAAAATTCATCAGTTTGACAAAGTTATCAGACAGGCTTCAATGCTTTTATCAAAGCTTACAAACTACACTGCATTTTTAATGGCCCCTGAAATCAAGCATGGTGCCATTAAAACAATTGAGCTTATTCCTATCGATAATACAACAATGCTCATAGTTCTTGTAACTAATGAGGGAATTATGAAAAATAAACGTATAATAATACCAAAAGGAATAAATGGTGAATATATTCCCAAAATATCCTCAGTACTGAAAGAAACCTTATCTGGTTTATCTTTGGACGAAATCGGCGTTAAAAAGATAAATGAGATAAAAACAGCACTTGGGGCAAACGAAGAAATGCTTTTTCCTGTTCTTGAGTTTATTTCAGAGATTATTGATGATATACAGAAAGAAACTGAAGTTTATTTAAGCGGTGTATCTAACATTTTTAATTTTCCTGAATATCGGGATATAGATCGTGCAAAAGAATTCATTGAATTTTTGGATGACAAATCTTCAATTACCCAGGCTGTAACAAATACAGATGAAGATGACGACAGAATAGTTCATATCAAAATAGGTAAAGAAAACGATATGGATATAATGCAAAATTCAAGTCTTGTTACAGCAAACTATAAAGTAGGAGGTCGTACAGTGGGTAAAATTGGTATAATCGGTCCCACACGTATGAACTACTCAAAGGTAGTTGCAAACATAAATCAAATTTCACAGTATCTTGAAAAGCTACTTAATGAAATTTATTACGAAGACAACGGAGAGTGATAGAGTTGGCAAAGAAAAACATAAACGAGAATACAGAAAATATGAACGAAGAAATCGTCGAAGAAATTTCAGAAGAAACTGTTGAAGAAACAGCAGAAACGGAAACAGTCGAAAAAGAAAAATATGACGAACTTTATGATAAACATCTAAGACTCATGGCAGAGTACGATAACTTCAAAAAACGTACCCAAAAGGAAAAGGAAGAGCTTGGAACTTTTGCAGTTTCTGCTACAATTGAAAAACTTCTTCCTGTTATTGATAATTTCGAAAGAGCACTGGACAGTGTGTCGGAAGATGAAAAAAACACATTTTCCGAAGGTGTTGAAATGGTATACAGACAGATGATGGAAATTCTCGATAAAATCGGAGTTTCAGAAATCGAGGCTATCGGGTGCGAATTTAACCCAGAAATTCATAACGCTGTGATGCATGTAGACGATGACACACAGGATGCCAACATTGTTGTAGAACAGTTTATGAAGGGTTATAAGTATAAAGACAAAGTTATAAGATATTCAATGGTAAAAGTAGCAAACTAATTTTAGTTAATAAACATTTGTTTAAATATAGGAGGAAAAAATTATGGCAAAGATTATCGGTATCGACTTAGGTACAACAAACTCATGTGTAGCGGTTATGGAAGGCGGCGAAGCCGTTGTTATCCCTAACGCTGAAGGCGGAAGAACAACACCTTCTGTTGTCGGTTTTTCTAAAACTGGCGAAAGACTTGTTGGCCAGGTTGCAAAGCGCCAGGCAGTAACAAATCCTGAAAAAACAATTATTTCAATTAAAAGAGAAATGGGTAACTCAACAAAGGTTCAAATTGATGATAAAAGCTATTCTCCCCAGGAAATTTCAGCGATGATTTTACAGAAATTAAAGGCAGACGCTGAAAGTTATTTAGGCGAACCTGTGACACACGCGGTTATCACTGTTCCTGCATACTTCAACGACGCTCAACGTCAGGCAACAAAAGACGCAGGTAAAATTGCAGGTTTGGAAGTACAGAGAATTATCAACGAGCCTACAGCTGCAGCTTTAGCTTATGGTCTTGACAAAGACAATGACCAGAAAGTTATGGTATATGACTTAGGCGGCGGTACTTTCGACGTATCTATCTTAGAGTTGGGCGATGGCATATTTGAAGTTTTAGCAACAGCTGGTAACAACAGACTCGGTGGCGATGACTTCGACCAGAGAATTATAGACTTTTTAGCTGCTGAATTCCAGAAAGAAAACGGAATTGACTTAAAAGCAGATAAAATGGCTCTTCAGAGATTAAAGGAAGCTGCCGAAAAAGCAAAGATTGAATTGTCAGGTGTAACAACAACAAACATCAATCTTCCCTTTATCACAGCAGACGCTACAGGTCCTAAACACTTAGATATCACAATGACACGTGCTAAGTTTGATGAATTAACAGCAGACTTAGTTGCAGCTACAATTGAACCCACAAAGAAGGCAATGGCAGATGCAGGACTTTCTGCTTCTGATATTGATAAAGTACTTTTAGTTGGTGGTTCTTCACGTATTCCTGCAGTTCAGGAAGCTGTTAAAAACATCACAGGCAAAGAACCTCACAAGGGTATTAACCCTGATGAATGTGTTGCAGCAGGTGCTGCAATTCAGGGCGGTGTGTTGTCTGGCGATGTAAGCGGTATCGTTTTACTTGACGTAACACCTTTATCACTTGGTCTTGAAACATTAGGCGGCGTATTTACAAAGCTTATTGACAGAAACACAACAATCCCTGCTAAGAAATCTCAAATTTTCTCAACAGCAGCAGACGGACAGACAAGTGTTGAAATTCATGTTTTACAGGGTGAAAGAGAATTTGCAGCAGACAACAAAACTCTTGGTCGTTTCCACTTAGACGGAATTCCTTCAGCTCCTCGCGGTGTTCCGCAGATTGAAGTAACATTTGATATTGATGCTAACGGTATTGTTCATGTATCTGCAAAAGATATGGGTACAGGTCACGAACAGAATATTACAATTACAGCTAACACAAATCTTTCAGATGAAGAAATTGATAAGGCTGTTAAAGAAGCTGAACAGTTTGCAGCTGAAGATAAAAAGAGAAAAGAAGCTGTTGATATCAGAAACAATGCTGATACATTAGTATACCAGAGCGAAAAATCTTTGACTGAATTAGGCGATAAAGTAGATGCAGCAGATAAAACTGCAATCGAAGGTCTTATAAATGATGTTAAAGAAAAATTAAAAGGCGAAGATACAGAAGCAATTAAAACAGCTACAGAAGAGCTTTCTAAGAAATTCTATGAAGTAAGTTCAAAAATTTATCAGCAGGCTCAGGCTGCTCAGGGTGCAGAAGGTGCTCCCGGTGCGGACGCTGCTCAAAATAATGATAATGTAGTTGATTCTGATTTTGAAGAAGTAGAATAATACACAAACGCCACCAAAACCCATAGCAGTCAGGCTATGGGTTTATGGCGGTTAATAAAGGGTGAATTTTATGGCAGACAAGCGTGACTTTTATGAAGTCTTAGGGGTGCAGAGAAGTGCCACAGATGATGAAATAAAGAAAGCATACAGAAAGCTTGCAAAGAAATATCATCCGGATTTAAATCCTGATGACAGTAGCGCAGAACAAAAATTTAAAGAAGTAAGTGAAGCTTACGAAATTTTATCTGACAAAGAAAAACGTTCAAGGTATGACCAATTCGGTCACGCGGGGGTTGACCCGAATTTCGGTGCCGGCGGTGGTGCCGGTGGATTCGGCGGTTTCGGCGGCTTTGATATGGGTGATATCTTTGGAGATATTTTCGGTGGAGGCTTTGGTGGCTTTGGCGGACGCAGTAACGCAAGACGTGGTCCTCAAAGAGGCTCTGATGTAAATACTGAAGTTTCCATTTCTTTTGAAGAGGCAGCCTTTGGTTGCGAAAAAGAAATAAATCTTTATAGAATAGAAACCTGTCCTGATTGTAGCGGTTCGGGAGCAAAACCAGGAACTGAGGTGACAACCTGTTCTGTGTGCGGTGGTCGTGGTCAGGTAACAACGACACAGCGTACAATCCTTGGTAACATGCAGACAGTTACAACCTGCTCGGCATGTAGTGGTAAAGGTAAAGTCGCTAAAGAACCTTGTGGCAAATGTGCAGGAAAGGGTAGAGTAAGAAAGAACAGAAAGATAAAAGTAAAAATTCCTGCAGGTATCGATAATGGTCAGACAATTTCATTAAGCGGACAGGGTAACGCAGGAGAACAAGGTGCACCAAACGGTGATTTATATGTTTCTGTTTACGTAAAACCCAGTCAGATGTTTGAAAGAAGCGGCTTTGATGTATCATACAAAATGGACATCAGCTTTGCAGAAGCAGCCCTTGGTGCAACTGTTGAAGTTCCTACACTTGATGGAAAAGTAAAATACGAAATTCCCGAAGGCACACAGCCTGGTACAGTTTTCAGATTCAAAGGAAAAGGTATTCCGTATCTCAAACGTAGCGGCAGAGGTGACCAATACGTAATGGTTAACGTAACAGTTCCAAAGCATTTGAGTGCAAAACAAAAGGAATTATTAAAGGAATTTGCGGGAATGACTAATGCCAAAGGAAGGTCAAAAGGCTTCTTTGATAAGAAAAATTAATTGGAGTTGATTTTATGTCAAGCTTACTTAGAGAAAACAAAAACGGCTGGGAAACAGTGTCAAGCGCCGAAAAACAGTCCATATTTGATTTTTGCGAAGGATATAAGGAATTTATAGATAATGCAAAAACAGAGCGTCAGGCAGTAAAATCAGCGGTTGAAATCGCAAAAAAACATGGTTTTGTAGATTTAAATACCAAAGATAGCTTAAAAGCGGGAGATAAAGTATATTTTATTAACAGAGAAAAGTCTGTGTATCTGTCTGTGATAGGCAAAGAGGACATTACAAACGGCATTAACTTTATTATTGCTCATTTAGACGCACCGCGTATCGATATTAAAGCAAATCCTTTGTATGAATCAAACGATTTAGCTCTTTTAAAAACCCATTATTACGGTGGTTTAAGAAAGTATCAATGGGTTACAATACCATTGTCTTTAATAGGTGTTGTATATAAAAAAGATGGCACACGAGTTGATATCAACATAGGTGAAAACGATAATGATCCTGTCTTTTATATTTCAGATTTAGCACCTCATCTTGCAAAAGACCAGGTGCAGAAAAAAATGTCAGAATGTATAGAAGGAGAAAACCTCAATATCATTTTAGGCAGCATGACAAAAAATTGTGAAAAAGATAAGTTTAAATCTTCTGTAATGGAAATACTTAATGAAAAATACGACATCTGTGAAGAAGATTTCCAAAGTGCTGAACTTGAGGTTGTCCCCAGCTCAAAAGCTCGTGACGTAGGTATAGACAGGAGCTTAATCGGTGCATATGCCCATGATGATAGAGTTTGTTCTTATACAGCTTTAATGGCGATGTGTGAAACAGAAAATCCTGAAAAAACAATTGCCTGCGTTTTAGTTGATAAAGAAGAAATAGGCTCAATGGGAAATACCGGTATGAAGGGTGCAGCATTTGAATATATTACAGCTACACTTATTTCGAAGTGTAAGTCAGATTATAATGAATATATGAAAATGACGCTTTTCAGAAATTCAGTGTGTTTATCTGGCGATGTAACAACAGCCTTTGATCCCAATTTCCCTGAGGTTAACGATAGCCTTAATGCGGCATACCTCGGTCATGGCGTCAGTGTTGCAAAGTACACAGGTTCAAGAGGAAAATATGACACATCCGATGCAAATGTGGAGTTTGTGTCAAAAATCCGCAAGTGTTTTGATGATAACGGTGTTATGTGGCAGATGGCAGAACTCGGAAAAGTAGACCAAGGTGGTGGCGGTACAATTGCACAGTATGTGGCAAATCTTGACGTAGAGGTACTTGATTGCGGTACTGCACTTTTATCAATGCACGCCCCTGTAGAAATTGCATCAAAATATGATATTTATATGACCTATAAGGCGTATAAGGCATTCTATGGCTTAAAATAATTTAAAATCCACAGTGAAACTGTGGATTTTAGTTTAGGAGATACTGATGGATATAAAACTGAGGTACGCAAAGAAACCAGATATTCCTGTTCTAAAAAAACTGTGGCAAATCTGTTTTGACGACAGAATGAGGTATATTGATGTGTTTTTTAAAAAAATGTTTGTAGCTGAAAACACAGTAATTGCAGAAACAGATGGCAACATAGCAGGCGTTGTTTATCTTTTAGAGAGAACACTTTTTGGAAAAAAGTTTATGTATGGATATGCAATTGGAGTTTTTCCTGAATACAGAGGCAACAACATCTGCGAAACAAT
>JAZNWB010000117.1:0-10110 GCA_045593125.1 Congzhengia sp.
GTTTTCAGGGTATTCCGCCGCACCTGTAATTACGGGCATAGGGTCAATTCTCTGACCATTTACAATGATTTTTCCACCCTTTTTCAAGTAAGGGAGAGCACGATAAGCTTCTAATAACTCAAATGCTAAAATGATATCAGCTTCGCCACGGTCTATGATGGGTGAAAAAACTTCATTGCCGTATTTAACGTATGTAACAACGCTGCCGCCACGCTGACTCATTCCGTGAACTTCTGAAACTTTAACATCGTAGCCTTCGTTGATTACTGTATTTCCTAAAATTCTGCTGGCAAGTAACGTTCCCTGACCGCCTACACCAACTATCATAATGTTTTTAGTAGCCATCACTATTCCTCCTTTTCTATCGCGCCAAAGGGACAAACGTTAATACAGAGTCCGCAACCGTTACACTGTGTTGCATCAATTATAACATGACCATCCTTAACTGTGATTGCAGGACATCCCAATTTCATACACATCTTACAGTTTTTACATTTATCAGAAATTGTACAATGACCTGTGTATTTTACACCTTTGAGTAACGCACAGGGACGAGTCGCGATAATAACGGAGGGTTCATCACGATTAACTTCTTCCTTAACCACTTTTTCAAAATTCTTAACATCAAAGGGGTCAGCTACCACAACATGGTCAATACCTACGGCACTACAAAGCTTTAAGAGGTCAACCTGCCGTGTCACCTCGCCGCGGATTGTTTTTCCTGTTGTGGGGTTATCCTGATGACCTGTCATACCGGTAATTGAGTTATCTAAGATTATTACTGTATTGTTGCCTTTGTTATAAACAATATCAATAAGACCTGTAATACCTGAGTGCATGAATGTTGAGTCACCGATAACGGAAACTAACTTTTTGTTAAATTCTGCACCTCTTGCCTTTGCCATACCGTGAGCGGCTGAAACTGATGCTCCCATACAGATTGTAGTATCAACTGACTGCAGGGGTGCAACGGCTCCCAACGTATAACAACCGATGTCGCCTGATACAACAAGTCCGAGCTTTTTGAGTACATAGAATGTACCTCTGTGGGGACATCCTGCACACATAACAGGAGGACGAACGGGAATTGCCTCGCTGATTTCGGCACACTCAGGAGCTGATTCCCCTAAGATTGCCGACTTAATCATTGCAGGTGTGTATTCGCCTAAAAGGGTAAATACATCCTTGCCAATGCAATTGATTCCCAAAGATTTCAAGTGATTTTCAATTACAGGGTCTAATTCTTCTACAACATATACTTTGTCGTATTTTTTTGCAAAGTCGAGGATTTTCTTTACAGGCAAAGGATAAACCATACCAAGTTTTAAGTAGTCAACTTTATCGCCTAATGCTTCTTTTGCATACATATATGCAATACCTGCTGTAACCACACCGATTTTTGAGCCGTTTTCTTCTATCTTATTCAGTTCTGTGGTTTCTGCAAATTCAGTTAAAGCTTTGATTCTGTCTTCTACTACTACGTGACGACGCACTGCATTTGCAGGCATCATAACGAACTTGCCGATATTTTTCTCATAAGGCTTTAATTCCACATCTTCGGGTTCGCACAGTTCTACCATACTCTGTGAGTGAGAAACTCTTGTTGAGAGTCTTATAAACACAGGCGTATCAAACTGTTCTGAAAAGTCGAAGGCCGCCTTTGTAAATTCCTTGCATTCAGAGGAGTCTGCAGGCTCCAACATCATAATTTTAGAAGCGGCAGCATAGTGGCGTGAATCTTGCTCATTCTGAGATGAGTGCATACCGGGGTCGTCTGCTACGCAAAATACAAGACCGCCATTTACGCCTGTATAGCTTACTGTAAACACAGGGTCTGCCATAACATTTAAGCCTACGTGCTTCATACAGCTCATAGCACGTGCGCCTGCAATAGATGCACCTATTGCAACCTCACCTGCAACCTTTTCGTTAGGTGACCATTCTGCATAAATACTATCGAATTTTACAATTTCCTCAGTAATTTCGGTACTTGGTGTGCCGGGATATGACGCTACCACGCCAACACCTGCTTCATAAGCACCGCGAGCTACTGCGGCATTGCCCAATAATAATTTCTTCATGGTTTTTCCTTCCTTTATACAATAATCAATAGATAAAACTATCAGTTTATTTCATTCTGCTGAGCTACGACGCTTTCGCCGCAGTAAAGTTTTCTGAGTTTTGGCTTTTCGATTTTTCCTGTGGGATTTCTGGGAACGTCGGCAAAGATAACCTTGTGGGGACGTTTGTATCTGGGCATATCAAGACAGAAATCTAAAACGTCCTCTTCTGTTAATTCCATACCCTCTTTTACCTGAATGATTGCGGCTGCAATTTCACCAAGTCGGCTGTCGGGAAGACCAATAACTGCAACGTCCGAAATTTTGTCGTTCTTTCTTAAGAAATCTTCAATCTGTACAGGATATAAGTTTTCACCGCCTGAGATAATAACGTCTTTTTTACGGTCAACAAGGTAGATAAAACCGTCTTCGTCTTCCTGTGCCATATCTCCCGTATAAAGCCAACCATCAGCTAAAACGTCTGCTGTTGCTTTTTCGTCTTTATAGTAGCAGGTCATAACACCTGGGCCAAATACTGCAAGCTCGCCAACCGTGCCTCGTGCCACTTCCTGCCTGTTTTCATCTACAATCTTTGTTTGCCAGCCATAGCCCGCTTTACCGATAGCACCAACCTTGTGTTCGTTTTCTATACCCAAATGCACACAACCGGGGCCGATTGACTCAGACAAACCATAGTTTGTGTCATATGCGTGGTTGGGAAAGATTTTTTTCCAGCGTTTAATCAAGCTGGGAGGAACAGGCTGAGCACCAATGTGCATTAATCTCCACTGTGCGAGCTCGTACTCTGACAAATCTATTTCATCACGATCAATAGCATCTAAAATATCCTGTGCCCACGGAACGAGTAACCATACAATAGAACATTTTTCCTCAGAAGCTACCTTTAAAATCCATTCGGGCTTGATACCTTTTAACAATACTGCTTTTCCGCCTACCATAAGGCTTCCAAACCAGTGCATTTTAGCACCTGTGTGGTAAAGTGGTGGAATACATAAGAACACGTCATCCTTTGTCTGTCCGTGGTGAGATTGCTCTGTCATTGCGGCGTGGAGCAGGCTTCTGTGCTTATGTAGTATGGCTTTGGGAAAGCCTGTTGTACCTGATGAGAAGTATATTGCTGCATCATCGTCGTCTGTAAGCTTTATAAGAGGAGACTTTGATGAGCAGTATGATGTTAATTCATCATAGCTTTCTGCGAATGTGGGGCAGTCTTCGCCTAAGTATAACCACATCTTAACACGTTTTACTCTTGCGTGAATCTGCTCAATACGTCCTGTAAATTCAGGGCCGAAAATGATAACGTCTGAGTCTGACAAATCAAGACAATATTTGATTTCGTCGGCTGTGTAGCGGTAGTTTAAGGGGACAGCCATAGCACCTGCCTTTAGTGCACCGAAGTAAACAGGCAACCACTCTAAGCAGTTCATTAAAAGGATAGCAACCTTGTCACCACGCTTTACACCACGGGAAAGCAAAAAGTTAGCAAAACGGTTTGCGCGCTTGTTAAACTCGCTCCAGGTGATTTCTTTTCTGTAGACTTCACGGGAGTTACTCTCTATAAGTGAGTATTCCTGCCATGTTTTTCTGAGCTGTGACTCGTGCTTGGGGTTAATTTCCACAAGGGCTGTGTCGTTGGGATAAAAATCCGCATTTTTTTGTAAAATATCTGTAATAGGCAATTTATTTCTTTCCTTTCAAGTATGGTATGGTAAGATTACTCTCCGAGAGATTTCTTTGCATCCACCATTACTTTTTTGTTGTAACAACTAAACATTTCTTCAATGTTGTCTTTATCTAATTTAGGTGTAATCCATGATACAACGGGAACCAAGATTAAACCTCCCAACATTGCTATAACACCGCAGTTGATGGGTGATTGCAGTATTGCGGGGAACAAGGGCTTTACAATCATATTTAAAATCATAATTCCGCTACCGAAAATAAAGCTTACCCAAACTGCTGATTTTGTTGTTTTCTTCCAGTATAAACCAAAGAGGAAGGGAGCTAAAAATGCACCGGCGAGTGCACCCCATGAAATACCCATCATCTGTGCAATGGCTGAAAGTTTATCTTTATTTATTGCAATAACCGCTGAAATTACAATGAATACAACGATTAAAATTCTCATAATCAATACTTGTTTTTTCTCGGACATATTTTTTATAACGTGTCCTTTTAAAAAGTCAAGTGTTAAGGTTGAGCTTGAGGCTAAAACCAGTGAAGAAAGTGTTGACATTGAAGCAGATAACACTAAAACGATAACGATGGCGATTAAAATTTCAGGAAGTCCATCTAACATTGTGGGGATAATTGCATCAAACCCTCCAACGATTGAGCCGTCTGCCGCAAATGTTAATTTATTAGAAAACAATCTGCCGAAGCCACCTAAAAAGTAACATCCGCCTGCAACAACAAGGGCAAAAATTGTTGAAATAATTGTGCCTTTGTTGATGTCTTTTTCGCTCTTGATTGCGTAGAATTTCTGTACCATCTGAGGAAGTCCCCATGTACCTAAAGAGGTCAGGATTACTACGAACATTAAGTTTAATGGGTCAGGACCAAAGAAGGAGTTAAATGCACCAGGTGCCATACCTTCTGCCTCAATAGCAGCAAGACCTGCTAAAGACTCCATAAAGCCACCATTTATATTTAATACTGCAGCAATTACTGCAACGATACCACCAAGCATAATGAGACCCTGAATAAAGTCGTTGATAGCAGTTGCCATGTATCCGCCTGCGGTAACGTAAATGCCTGTTAAAACTGCCATAACGATTACACATGTAGAGTAGCTTATCTGAGGGAAAGCCATTTCAAAAAGTCTTGATAAGCCGTTGTAGAGAGACGCTGTGTAAGGGATTAAAAAGATAAATACAATGATTGATGCCGCGATTTTTAAAGCAGAGCTTTTAAATCTTTTGCCAAAAAATTCGGGCATTGTAGCAGTGTTTAAATGCTGGGACATCAAACGTGTTCTGCGTCCTAAAATAACCCATGCCATAAGTGAGCCAATGACGGCATTTCCGATACCTATCCAGGTAGATGCTATACCGAACTTCCAGCCGAACTGACCGGCGTATCCTACAAAGATAACTGCAGAAAAGTACGATGTACCGTAAGCAAATGCTGTAAGCCAGGGGCCTACAGAACGACCGCCGAGTACAAAGCCGCTAACATCTGTTGAGTGCTTTCTGCAGTAGAGTCCAACAGCCACCATTACTGCAAAGAAGATTACCAATAAACCGATTTTTAATAACATTAAAAACCACCCTTTCTTTTTTGTGCTATTGCACATTTTGAATTTGGGCGGAAATAAAAAAACCCGCCCTCCTGAAAAGCTTCCAGAGGACGAGAGCATTCTCGTGGTACCACCTCGGTTCACTCCTGTCTCACGGCAGGAGCCTTATCAGGTACTGACATACCTTAGTTCTGTAACGGGAACGCCCGTCGCAGCCTACTATAATTTCGGTGCGCAGCTCACGAAATGTATTCAGTCTATCTTAGCCATTGTCTTGCACCAACCGACAACTCTCTTAAAGCACTCGGATAAACCTACTTGTTTTCGGTCATCGCCTTTTAATGAAGTTGTAAATATTTTAGCATAAAATTATTGTAAAATCAAGAGGAATTTTGAAAAAAGTTTATAGAACATAAAATATGAGGATATTCAGCAGAAAACGTTAATTTATATTCTGTGTAGAGATTTGACAAAGTCATATAAAAAGTGCTACAATAAGAATAATAAAAGCCGAAAAGGCGGTGATGTAATGAAGCTTTCTTTGGTTGTGCCTTGCTTTAATGAGGAGGACAATGTTGAGAAGTTCTTACAAGAGGTAAAAAACACCTTTAAAAATGATATATATTATGAAATTGTTTTTGTTAATGACGGAAGCACAGACAACACGCATAAAATGTTAAAGCAACTTGCAAAGGGAAACAAAAATGTGCAGGTTGTCACTTTTTCTCGAAATTTCGGAAAAGAGGCGGCAATGTATGCAGGACTGTCAGCGTCCTGTGGTGAAATGGTTTGTGTGATTGATGCAGATTTGCAGCAACACCCTCGGGTTGTTCTTGAGATGATGGAAATCTTAGACAATAATCCCGACACTGACTGTGTTACAGCATACCAGAAAAAACGCAGAGAGGGAATCTTGATGTCGGGTGTAAAATCCGTGTTTTATAAGCTTATTAACGGAATTTCTGACGTGAATTTTGTCAATGGTGCCTCAGATTTTCGCCTGATGAGACGAACTATGGTTGAGGCGGTGTTGTCAATTACAGAATACCATAGATTTTCAAAGGGGATTTTCAGTTGGGTAGGGTTTAATACCCAATACATTCCATATGAAGCAAAGAAACGTGAAAACGGCGAATCAAAGTGGAATGTAAAAAAGTTGACAAAATATGCAGTTGAGGGTATAATGTCATTTTCTACAAAGCCTCTGCGGTTTGCAGCATATGTTGGCTTTGTGTCATCCATAATATCAGTTATATATATGTTTATTGTGATTATACAGAAAATTTTCTGTGGAATTGATGTTCCCGGTTATGCCACAATTGTAGGTTTAGTATTGCTTTTGGGCGGGTTGCAGCTATTCTGTCTGGGAGTTTTAGGCGAATACCTTGCAAAGATGTACATACAGGTCAAAAATCGTCCTGTTTACATTGTAAAAGAACATATAAAGAGTGATGAGAATGAAAATCAATAAATATAATGAATTTATATTGTATACAGTTTTTGGCATAGGCACGACTGTGGTAAACTTTGCAGTTTACTGGGTGATGCTCAAGGTTATGGGTGACGGAATGTATTTAGTTGCAAATGTTTTCGCCTGGTTGGCGTCTGTAATATATGCCTTTATTACCAATAAATTGTATGTTTTTAAATCAACTGCAAAGGACATGCCTACTGTTTTAAAAGAGGCGGCACAGTTTGGTGGAGCAAGACTGATAAGCCTTGTCTTTGAAGAGGTGGGGCTCTTGTTGCTTTTAGGAGCAGCGAATCTTTCAGAATACACTCTTCACCTGGGCAGCATTTCTATTGACGGCACGATGCTGTTAAAATTGATTTTAGCAGTATTTGTGGTTATGTCCAATTATTTTTTTAGTAAGTTTATAATATTCAGAAAAAAGCAACCATAAGGTTGCTTTTTTAGAGGAGATTTATGAAAAAGATTTCATCTTTATTAAAAAGTGATATATTACTGACTGTTGCAGGGGTGCTGGCGGTGTTGTCCTGTTTCTTTGTGCCGCCTGATGAAAAGTACATAGACTACATAAATCTGCCTGTTTTAGTGCTTTTATTTTGCCTGATGATAGTTGTTGCAGGCATTAGGAAAGCCGGAGTATTTGAGCTTTTACAGACAAAACTTTCAAAAATGGTAAGAACTGAAAAAACAATGGTTTTAGTGCTTTGTATGATTTGTTTTTTTGCATCAGCGTTTATTACAAACGATGTGGCATTAATTACCTTTGTGCCATTTTCTTTAATCATATTAAAAAATCAAAAGCCCTCTTCTATCATTTTTGCAGTTGTTATGGAAACTGTTGCTGCAAATCTGGGGAGTCTTATTACCCCCATAGGCAACCCTCAAAATCTTTATTTATACACTCATTACAATATGAATATTGCAGAATTTTTTAAAATAACAATTCCTCTCGGTGCGGTTTGTCTTATAATGATTTTGGTGTGTCTTATTTTGCGTAAAAATGCGTATTTGTCATCAGGAAATCAACAAAACCAAGTAACACTTAAATGCGGAGCAGTGGTAATTTTCAGCGGACTTTTTGTTTTGTGTATTTTGTCTGTGCTGGATATTGTTTCTTGCTATATAACTCTTGCGGTAGTTGTTGTAATTACTCTGTTTTACGACAAACAACTGTTGAGGGAAGCAGACTACATACTTTTAGTCACTTTTGTGTTTTTCTTTGTTTTTGCAGGCAATGTTGCACGTATACCTGTAATTTATGATTTTATAGCGTCAGCTATGGATGGACGCGAGGTATTAATTTCAGCCGTTATATCACAGATAGTGAGCAATGTCCCTGCGGCAGCTATGCTGTCAGCTTTTACAGATGATGCAAAAGCCCTAATCTTAGGCACAAATATTGGAGGTCTGGGCACTATAATTGCCTCCATGGCAAGCCTTATATCTTACCGATTTATTGCCAAAGAAGAAAACATCAACAAGGGGCACTATATGCTGACATTTACGGCATATAATGTTGTGATATTGATTGTGTTACTCGTGATTTTTTGTTAGAGTAATTCTAAAATAGGGGCTGAGGAAAAACGGATACAGAATAAACGAACTGAGCCAAAGGGTTACCCGAAGGCGTACGAGTGTACGCCGAGAGGTGAAGTTCGTTTAAGTTCAAAACGTAAATTAAAAAGGCACTCCATACGGAGTGCCTTCATTTGTAGACAACAAACCTTTACATTTTGTTTTGAATGGTTATGTGGCGTTTTTACCAGCCTACTCTGTTGTATAGTTATCAAAATAACCCTGAATGAATACAATCGGTGTACCCTTGTCGCCTGAGCCTGATGTTAGGTCACAAAGTGAACCGATAAGGTCTGTTAACTGTCTGGGTGTTGTACCTTCAGATGCCATATTACCAACTAAGTTGTCGTCTTTTTCTACGATTTTTTGTTTGATAGCTTCTTTTAATTCATCGCCTGAGAGGTCTGCAAAATCATTATCTGCAAGGTACTTTAATTTTAATTCATTAGGTGTACCTTCTAAGCCTTTTGTATAAGCGGGTGAAACTACGGGGTCTGCAAGCTCCCATATTTTTCCTACAGGGTCTTTGAATGCACCGTCGCCATATACCATAACCTCGATGTTTTTACCTGTTGCTTCAGATAATTTCTTCTGAATAGCATCTACAATAGGCTGACAGTTGCGGGGGAAGAGTTTTACAGTATCTTCTGTAGCTTTGTTTGAGCCTAGAAGTCCGTAAAATTCATTATAACCGCTGCCGTCAACAGGTGCGTTCATAATTTCGTCAAGTCCTAAAACAATCTCGGCACCATTATTTTTTAAGATTCTCTTTGTGCGTGCTCTTGTGTGAATATCACAGCAAAGAACGTTCTTTGTATAGGTTAAAATTGCCTTGGGGTTGTTGGCAAAAATCACTTCAACTTCAGCACCGCATTCTTTTATAAGTTCTTCGTAGTATTCTACGTAGTCAATGCCTGTAAATCTGTGCTTTTCGTAGCCGAAAAGTTCACGATATTTTTCTAAAGATAAAACATCTGTGTAGGGGTCAACGCCCTTTTCGTCCATAGCATCTAAGCTGATTAAGTGGTTACCAACCTCGTCTGAGGGGTAAGATAACATTAAAACAATTTTCTTTGCACCTTTTGCTATACCGCGTAAGCAGATAGCAAAGCGGTTACGTGAAAGAATAGGGAATATAACACCTACTGTTTCGCCACCGAATTTTGTCTTAACATCTTTAGCTATATTTTCAACAGATGCGTAGTTGCCTTGTGCACGACCGACAATTGCTTCTGTCATTGCAACGATGTCACGGTCGTTGAATGTGATGTTTTCCTCGCGTGCAGCTTCCAAAACAGAAGAAGTAACGATCTCTACAATGTCATCTCCTGCCTTGATAATAGGGGCTCTTACACCTCTTGATACTGTACCAATCATTCTGCTCATTTAAAACCACTCCTTTGGTTAAAAATCATTTGACGATTTATTGTACCACAAATGAATAATTTTTTCAATATTTTTTTATGTGCTTTTTAAATTTTTTTTGCACTTTTTAATTTTTTGCCTCATCAAGCTTTTCTTTTATAGTTTTTAAAAAATCTGTGTCCGTTTCCTTTATATTGTAGTTAGAAATTGCCTTTTTAATACGTGCCTCTGTTTCTTCTACCTCCTGATGGAAGGTACGGGCAGACATTCTGTAAGCACCGCTGCCAAATACAATCAACTGCTCTAAGGAATCTGACGTAGCAACGGTCACCCTGTAGTTTTTAGAAAGTTCACGAGCAGTTTTTTCGATATAGGCATCG
>JAZNWB010000118.1:0-16414 GCA_045593125.1 Congzhengia sp.
CCTGCATCAGGACGAACGTTGAAGCCTACGATAATAGCACTTGATGCATAAGCAAGCATTACGTCAGATTCACGTACCGCACCAACGCCTGAGTGAATTACTTTTACTCTTACTTCATCATTTGAAAGTCTTTCCAAAGACTGTTTAACAGCTTCAACAGAACCCTGAACGTCTGCCTTGATTACGATGTTAAGATCCTTAATCTGACCTTCCTGAACCTTGTTGAAGAAATCGTCAAGTGTTACTACATTGCTTGATGTGAGTCTTTCTTCTTTGAGTTTCTGCTTACGGGCTTCGATTACCTGTTTTGCCATTCTTTCATCTTCTACTGCGTAGAAAATTTCGCCGCCCTCAGGAACCGAGTCAAGACCTAAGATTTCAACAGGAACTGAAGGGCCTGCCTTTTTAACTGCTTTGCCCTTATCATCAAACATTGCTCTGATATGACCAAATGATGTACCGACAACAACAGTATCGCCCGCTTTTAATGTACCGTTCTGAACGAGGATTGACGCAACAGGACCGCGGCCCTTATCAAGCTTTGCTTCAATAACTGTACCCTTGGCACGTCTGTTGGGGTTAGCCTTTAACTCTCTCATATCAGCAACTAAAAGAACCATTTCTAAAAGCTCTTCGATGTTTAATCTCATTTTAGCTGAAATTTCAACACAAATTGTGTCACCGCCCCAATCTTCAGGAACTAAGCCGTGTTCTGTTAATTCCTGTTTGATTCTGTCGGGGTTTGCACCTTCTCTGTCAATTTTATTAATTGCTACAACAATACCAACGTTAGCGGCCTTAGCATGGTTTATTGCTTCAATTGTCTGAGGCATAATACCATCGTCTGCTGCAACAACAATAATTGCGATATCTGTAACCTGTGCACCACGGGCACGCATAGCAGTAAATGCTTCGTGACCGGGGGTATCTAAAAATGTGATTTTTCTGTCGTTTACACGAACACGGTATGCACCAATGTGCTGTGTAATACCACCCGCCTCGGTATCAATAACATTTGTGCTTCTGATGGCGTCGAGAAGCGAAGTTTTACCGTGGTCAACGTGTCCCATTACAACAACAACGGGCGAACGGGGCTCTAACATTTCTTCTGTATCTTCAAAATCGTTAAAGAGAATGTCTTCACGTGTTAGTATGATTTCTTTTTCAACAATTGCACCGAAATCTTCTGCAATTAATGATGCGGTTTCGTAGTCAACGCTTTGTGAAATAGATGCCATAACACCTAACATCATAAGCTTTTTGATTACTTCTGTTGGAGGAACCTGTAATCTTTCTGCAAGCTCTCCTACACCAATTTCGTCAGGAATTTTAACTGTGATAGGACCCTTCTTTACTTTTTCTTCTTTTTTAGCCTTATCCTTGTTTTTAACCTGATTGTTGTCGCGGAGCTTATCCTTACCCTTCTTTAATTTCTGCTTTTTAACGCCGTCGTCAGAAACATTTTCGGGAATCAATTCCTCGATTACTTCGTCGTCAATTTTGTTAAGATCTACCACTGTCTGACGTGTATCAACATGGCGAACCTTTCTGCCGATAGGCTCGTCAAGTTTTGATGTATCGCTAACTTCTGCTGTACTTTCTGCCGCAGTTTCTGTTTTTGCTTTTTTCTTCTTTTCAGGCTTCGGAGCTACTACCTCCTTAACCTTTGCAAATACAGGAATTTCTACCTTTCCGTCGTAGGCCTGCGTCAAACGTTCAAACAAAACGTCTAACTCCTCCTGCTCCAATGAACTCATATGGTTTCTTGTAGGAAAGCCGAAACCCGACATAAGTCCTATAATTTCTTTAGAGTTTGAATCAAGCTCTTTTGCAAGTTCATGTACTCTTACCTTCATTTACGCCACCTCCGAAATATCTGTCCATGCGGTTTATTTTACCGCAATATATCTTTTTTTATTTATTATCTATTTTTTTTAGTATCGCATCTGCGAATCCTTCGTCTGTAATGCAGATAACACTCTTTGAATCTTTGCCCGTGAAATGTCCAAGCTCTGCCTTTGTTCCGTAGACTACAGATTGACATCCATAGTTCTCTGAAATACCCTTTAGACGATATGTTGATTTTTCTGATGTATCTGTTGCTATAATTACAAGATATCCCATACCCTCCTGAAGAGTTTTCGTTGTCAGAAATTCGCCCAGCTTCACTTTGCCCGCCTTTGTGGCAAGGCTTATGAGATTAAGCACCTTATCCATTGTGTTCTCCTTTTAACAGACCATAAATTTCATCAGGCACTCGTGCGCGGAATGCACGATCTAAAGCTCTTTTTTTTAAAAGGTCATCGCTTGCCTTACATTTATGGCATATATACGCACCTCTGCCGTCCTTTTTATGGGTTTCATCTAAAAAAAACTCTCCATTAAGCCTTACAACCCTTATAAGCTCCATCTTTGAAAACTTATTTCTACAGAGTATACATGTTCTCTCAGGTGTATGTGCCAAGATTTACGCCTCCGCCTTTATATCTATTTTCCAGCCTGTAAGTTTTGCAGCAAGTCTTGCATTCTGACCTTCCTTGCCGATAGCAAGTGATAACTGACCTGCAGGAACTAAAACTTTTGCTGCGTGTTCTTCCTCTGATACTTCACAGCTTACAACATCAGAAGGACTGAGTGCTGCTGAAATGTATTCTGCTGCATTCTCGCTATATTTAATAATATCGATTTTTTCGCCATTTAATTCATCACATACAGCCTGAACACGGGCACCTCTCTGACCAACGCATGCACCTACCGCATCTACATTTTCATCCTGTGAGTAAACTGAAATTTTAGAACGAGAGCCTGCTTCTCTTGAAATTGATTTAATTTCGATTACGCCATCTGCAATTTCAGGTACTTCCTGTTCAAACAATTTCTTAACAAGACAGGGATGCGTTCTTGATAATATAATCTGAGGATTGTTTCCTACTGTTTTTACTTCTGCAACATAGAATTTCAAACGTAATCCCGCAGGATAGAATTCTCCTGCCACCTGTTCATTTGCAGGTAAAATTGCTTCAGTGTCGTTGCCGACCTGAACATATACAAGTTTTCCCTCATTTTTTGTGATAAGACCTGTAACCATTGAATTTTCACGGTCACGATACATTGTGATAACCTTGTCACGTTCAGCTTCTTTAATACGCTGAACAACAACCTGCTTCGCTGTTTGTGCAGCAATTCTGCCAAATGTCTTGGGAGTAACCTCATAGTTTACAACGTCACCTATTGAAAATCCTGCGTTGATTTCTTTTGCCTCGTCAAGTGTTACTTCTATGTTTGCATCTTCTACTTCTTCAACTATTGTCTTTTGCTGATAAACCTTGATTTCTCCAGTTTCTTTGTCAATGTTCACAACCACATTCTGAGCATGGCCATAGTTTTTCTTATAAGCTGTAATTAATGCAAATTCAATAGTTTCCAGCAATGATTCACGGCTGATATTTTTATCTTCCGCAAGTTCTGCTAAAGCTGTCATAAATTCCTGATTCATTTTGTTAATTCCTCCAATATTTTAAAACTCTACTGTAAGTCTTATTGATGATATTTTATTCTCAGGAAGTGATAATTCACTTCCGTCTTTTTCAAAGTTAATTGTTTCACCTGTTTTTGATATAAGCTTTGCAGTGAACTCCTTCATGCCGTCAACTGTTGCAAAAAGCTTAACATCTACATTTTTACCACTACATACTTCAAAGTGGAAATCGTACTTGATAACACGGTCGAGTCCTGCAGACGATACCTCCAGCATATATGCCTGAGGGATGGGGTCAACCTCATCTAATACCGCACTTAAAGAACGGCTTACTTCTTCACAATCGTTAATTCCCATTCCTCCCTCTTTGTCAAGGTAAATTCTTAACACATAAGAAGGTCCTTCTTTTTTAAATTCGATGTCCCATAATGTTATGTTTTTTTTATTAATTATGGGATTTAAGAGTTCTATTACTTCTTTTTCGGTTTTGTTGTATGCCATACAATATCCCCTTATTAAATTTTCTTTAGATAATGCGAAAGACTGGGAACCACGCCCAGTCTTTCTCACCACAATATCCACTATTAACATTATACCAAATACAATACTAAAATGCAAGTACTTTTAACAACTTTTTTCCAGTTTGCAAAACTTTTTTGCAAGTAAAACTTATGTAAAAATGTACTAAAACATTGCGGTTGTCGCTAAACTATTCTCCTTTATGTTTAGCGAAGCATTCGCTGCAGTATACAGGGCGGTCTTCTTTGGGCTCAAAGGGAACCTGAGCTTCTTTGCCGCATTCTGCACAAATTGCAGTGTGCATTTCTCTGTTCTGTCTGATGCTGTTTTTTCTTGCAATTCTGCATTCCTTGCAACGGCTGGGTTCGTTTTCAAAACCCTTTTCAGCATAAAATTCCTGCTCGCCTGCTGTGAACACGAATTCAGCACCACAGTCTTTGCATACGAGTGTCTTGTCTTCGTACATTAAAAATCCCTCACTTTGAAAATAAATCTATTGAAAGCTATAAAGCTTACAACCAACACAACTAAACATATTTCGATATTTTTTTCTTTATTCTGCACATGGCGTTGTCCACCGCCTTGGGTGTCTTGCCTATGAGCACTGCAATTTCTTTATAGGAAATGCCTGATATATAATACTTTAACACCTCGGACTCAAAGTTTGATAAAACGCTGTTTATCCTGTTTTCCATACCCAGAGCTGCCTCACGCTCTATCATTATACTTTCCGGATCCTTATGCCTTGTGTCTTCCAGCTTTCTTGCAATGGCATCCGCCTCTTCTTCAGAGGAATGAATAGAAATATAATAGTTTAGAGGTGAATTTTTCTTTCTAGTAGAGGTTTTTACCGCAGTTATAATCTGCCTTACCACACAAACCTCAGCAAAGGTTTTAAAACTTGCACCCTTTGTTTCACTATAGGATTTTACTGCCTTATAAAGACCGATTAACCCCTCCTGAACCAAATCATCACGGTCTGCCCCTGCTATGAAATACGGAACCGAACGTGTCTCGACAAAGCTTTTGTATTTGTTTACAAGAAAGCTTTCTGCCTGCTTGTCCCCTCCTTGTGCTAAGATCACAATCGCTTCGTCTTCCATATTATCGTAATTTATTTTTGTGTTCAAATTACCTCTCAATCCTTTGTGCAGTATAAGATATATACATACAATATTATTATATTCAAATATTTATAATTAGTCAACAATTTTCTCTTTCGGTTGTGCATTTTCGGCAATTATAACTATTATTGCTCTTCTAATTTATGCAGAATGCACATAAAATAGTCCGGTAATTCACTGTTAAATTCGATATACTCTCCTGTAGATGGATGAACAAAACCCAGTTTTTTTGCATGAAGGAGCTGTCCTTGTATTTTGTTTTGTTCTGCAAGTTTGTCGTTTTTTAAGCCATAGACCAAATCGCCTACTATTGCTTTACCGATACTTTTTAAATGTACTCTTATCTGGTGGGTTCTTCCTGTTTCAAGAACGCATTTTAAAAGTGTATAGCCACGATACCTCTTTTCAACAAAAAAATGAGTTACAGCATCCCTTCCGTCACGTACGCCTGCCTGCATTTTTTTGCGGTCACGGGGGTCACGTCCGATAGATTTATCTACAGTAAATTCGTCCTCTTTTACACCGCCCGCAATCAGGCAATAATACTCCCTTGTCATACTGTGTTCTTTTATTTGCTCGGACAACGACAGGTGTGCTTTATCGTTCTTTGCAACAACTAAGATACCACTGGTATCCTTATCTATTCTGTGGACAATTCCAGGTCGAATAACTCCGTTTATAGCAGAAAGATTTCCTTTTGTGTGATACATTAAAGCATTTACCAGAGTCCCGTCCGGATTTCCTGCTGCAGGATGCACCACCATACCCTGTGGCTTATTTACAACAATAATATCATCGTCTTCATAAACAATATCTAATGGTATATCCTGAGGAATTGCGTCAACAACACGAGGCTCAGGTAAACTCACCTGAACCTCGTCGCCTGATTTTACTTTATATTTTTTAGTCTGTAAATTACCGTTTACTGAAACTCCGCCATCTTCTATCAGTTTTTGTGCAGCAGAACGTGTAAATTCCCCACACTCAGACATAAATACGTCAAGGCGTGTACCTTCATATTCTTTTTCTGCTGTAAGTACAAGCATCTTAGCTCTCCTTTTTATCACTGAAGAAAATTACGTAAATCACAAAGATTGCAGCACCTATTGTAATAAAGCAATCTGCAATATTAAAAACAGGAAAATCAATCAATGTAAAGTCAAAAAAATCTATAACAAAACCCTGTCTTACTCTGTCAACAAGGTTTCCCACAGCACCGCCTATCATAAAGGTAAATGCCGTCAAAAATAATCGGTCTTTCGGTTTTTTTGCAACAACATAACTCACTGCCGCAACGATTACAATAATGGTTGCCACCGTCAATAGCCATGTATGGTCAGAAAATATCCCCCATCCTGCTCCCCTGTTTTCAACATATGTCAGGTGAAAAACATTTTCCCACACAGGATATGTGTCTACCCTTTGCAAAAGACCGGCGGCAAAAAACTTTGCCGCCTGATCCAAAATACCAATTATCAATATACCTGCAAAAAATGGTATAAGCAATTTTGTTAGTCCTCCTTAGCCGAAACAAAGTAATCCGAACCCGATTTTAAAAGGCGGATTTCCGCTTCTGCTATGTTAAAATACTCGGAAATACACAAAGTATTTCCTGCGTTTTTGTCTTGCATAACCAAAAATCCGCTCTTTTAAAATTCTACGACCTAAAACGGATGAAATTTTGAGCAGATTTTGGTGCGAAGGATGCAGCAAGGCTGACGCCTTGCAAAGACGACAAGCCGAAAGATGCCGTAATTTCGCCGTTTTAGGCGAGTTTGGATTGCTTCGTTTCGGCTAGGCAAGAACGCTTGCACATCTTGCACAGAGTGTGGGATGAGCACTGTTCTCTCCTACTGTGTCTGAATGAATCCAGCAACGTTCACACTCAGCACCGCTAGCTACGCAAACCCTAACCTTAACGCCTGTTTCGCCGGCTGCAAGGTCTGCGGGAGCCTCTGACATATCGGATACCTTAGCGCCTGATGTAATAAAGTATGCAGAAAGCTCTGATTCCATTTCTTTGAGCAATTCGTAATATGAGCCTTCAGCAAAAATTTCAACCGTAGCACCTAAAGATTTACCGATGATTTTTGCACCTCTTGCTTCTTCTAAGGCTTTTGCTACATCAGCCTTTGCAAGCATGAGTCTATCCCACTTTGATTCAAACACATCATCGTATAATTCGGGTGTAGGCTTTGGCATATCATTTAAGATAGCGTATTCTGTTTTGTCGTTATCCGTATGGGGCATACTCTGCCAGATTTCTTCACTTGTAAACGCCAAAACAGGAGCAAGCAAGCGAACCAGCGCATCTAACACCTTATACATTACTGTCTGTGCAGCACGACGTGCTGTGCTGTCTGCTTTTTCAGCATACAATCTGTCTTTTATAACATCTAAATAGAAGTTACTCATATCAACGATACAGAAATTATGAATAGCATGCTGAACAATGTGGAATTCGTAGTTTCTGTAAGCATCCAATACTTTTTCAACAAGCTTTGAAAGTCGAATTAATGCCCACTTGTCGATTTCGTTCATATCCTTTACATCAACCATATCACACTTGGGATCAAAATCATTGATATTACCTAAGATATATCTTGCTGTATTTCTGATTTTTCTGTATGATTCTGACAACTGTTTTAATATACCGTCTGAAATTCTCATATCTGTCTTGTAGTCAGCTGATACTACCCACAAACGGAGCAAATCTGCACCATACTTATTGATAATATCCTGAGGGCTGATACCATTGCCCTTAGACTTTGACATTTTTTCACCAGTTTCGTCAACAATCATACCATGTGTGATAACTGCCTTGTAGGGGGCTACACCACGTGCTGCAACAGATGTTAAGAGTGATGACTGGAACCAACCTCTGTACTGGTCATTACCTTCTAAATAAAGGTCCGCAGGGAAACGGAGTCCTTCTTTTACTTCTAAAACTGCTGTATGTGACGAGCCTGAGTCAAACCAAACGTCCATGATATCTTTTTCCTGAGTGAATTCTGTACATCCACACTCAGCACACTTTGTGCCGGACGGTAAAATATCGGCAGCCGGTGTATCGTACCAAGCAGTAGAACCTTTTTCGCCAAAGAGCTTGGCTACTGCTGCGATTGATTCTTCCGTGATTAATTCCTTACCGCAATCCCTACAGTAGAAAATCGGGATAGGAACACCCCATGTTCTCTGTCTTGAGATACACCAGTCACTTCTGTCAACAACCATACCGGTAATTCTGTCTTCGCCCCATTTGGGAATCCAGCGAACACCCTTAATTGCCTCAACTGCTGCGTCCTTAATGTCGTCAACTGATGCAAACCACTGCTCTGTCGCACGGAATACAATAGGCTTGTGACATCTCCAGCAGTGAGGATACTGGTGGATAATATCTTCTATAGCATATAATGCATTTACTTCTTTTAATTTTTCAATGATTTTAGAATTTGATTCCTCGTAGAATAAACCTGCAAATTCTCCTGCTAGTTCATTTAAATAACCCTTACCGTCAACAGGAACGATAATCGGGATATCTTTATAATTTCTGCAAGCAACATAGTCCTCTGCACCATGACCTGGAGCTGTGTGTACACAACCTGTACCGGCATCAAGTGTAACGTGGTCACCAACGATTACTAATGATTCACGGTCGATGAAAGGATGCTGACAACGGATGAGTTCTAACTCTTTACCTGTGTACTGTGCAACAACCTCGTAGTCAGAAATACCACCTGCATTAAGCACATTTTCAATAAGCTCATGTGCTAAAACGTAGTATTCGCCATTTGCCTTAACCAAACTATAAGTAAAGTCAGGATTTAGAGCAATAGCAACGTTACCGGGCAATGTCCATGTTGTAGTTGTCCAGATTACAAAATAGATGTCTTTCTTATCTACGCCTGTTGCATCAAATACGCCGTTGTCGTCAGATACTCTGAATTTAACGTAAATTGAACTTGTCTTGTCTTCTTCGTACTCAATTTCAGCTTCGGCTAAGGCTGTTTCACAATCCGTACACCAGTAAATAGGCTTTAATCCCTTGTAGATGTAGCCTTTCTTTGCCATTTCTCCGAAAATTTCAATCTGTTTTGCTTCAAATTCGGGAGCAAGTGTCAAATATGAATCGTCCCAGTTACCCAATGAACCTAAACGTTTAATCTGAGATTTCTGGTTCTCCACCTGAGAGAGTGCAAATTCCTTACACATTTCACGGAATTTCACAATACCAACCTCGTGTCTGTTTACACCAAGCTTTTTGATTGCCTGTCTTTCAATAGGAAGACCATGGGTGTCCCAACCATGAATATAAGGAGCTTTGAAGCCATCCATATTCTTAAATCTTGTGATAACATCTTTTAAGGTTTTATTAAGTGCATGACCCATATGCATATCACCATTTGCATACGGAGGGCCGTCATGAAGTATGAAAAGAGGCTTACCTTCGTTATTTTCCATCAATTTTTCATACATGTTTTCATCTTGCCATTTTTTGAGTATTTCAGGCTCTCTCTGAGGTAAATTTGCTCTCATTGAGAACTCAGTATTTGGCAAATTAAGGGTTTTGCCGTAATCTTCTGCCATTGGTCTTTCTCTCCTAACTATTGTATGTAAATATTATTTGTCTTCTACTTCAATTTTTTCCATTATTTTTGTTTCATCAGAAACAACAGGAGCAGTTTTTACTGTTACTACTTTTGTTTCCTCGGTACTTTCAGGAAATTCATCAAGCATACCGATATAAGTATTTAAAACTGTTTTGAGTTTTGCACGAAGAAGTGAACTCTTGCCTTCAATTTCTGCACATTCACGATTTAAGGCATCAATTCTTC
Organism: Congzhengia sp.; assembly: GCA_045593125.1. Classification (GTDB taxonomy): domain Bacteria; phylum Bacillota; class Clostridia; order UBA1381; family UBA9506; genus Congzhengia. The sequence goes on from JAZNWB010000118.1 coordinate 9,957, forward strand.
CGTCTGCTTTTGCTATTTCTTCTGCTGCACGCACTTTTGCCTCGTTAACTATGTTGTCTGCCTGGTCGTGTGCATTCTTCAGTATTTCTTCACTTGTGCGTTGTGCTGAAATTATGGCACTACGCATTGTTTCTTCCATATCTTTATAGTTTTCAATCGCGTCGGAAAGAATTGCATTTTTATCCTTTAAGCTTGCATTTTCACGATAGATTTTTGCATAGTCTTTTGCAAGTTCTGTCAAAAACGCTTCTACTTCGTCTATGTTGTAACCGCGGAAAGCTTTACCAAACTCTTTGTTCTCTAAATCTACAGGCGTAATCATAGTTATCGTCCTTTCATTAATTAAATATACTTCTTTATTTCAAGCACAGTTCGTCCCTTTCGGGTTTCACCTGCAATGCTTTCAATTACAAATCTTCCGTGGTGTCTTACGGATATAACGTCCCCCTCGGACAGTTTTTTGTCGGAGCTGTTTGCTAATGTGAAGTTCACATTAACAAGGTCTTGTGAGATTACTCTTGATGCATCTTGCCTTGACATCGGTGCAACCGCTGCAACAACTGCATCAAGACGCATGGATGCTACTATGACAGTCGACATTTTGAAATTGTGCTTTAGTGCAAAATTTCCTGCATCAATTTCTGTCACTTCAACATTTTTTCTCCCCACAGTTTTGAGATTATAAAGTATATAATCTTTAGCCGTATTTTCACACATTATGACTGCAGCATCTTTGTCAAAATAAATATCTCCCACCATCTCACGCTTTAACCCGAGTCCTAAAACTGAGCCTAATACATCTCTGTGGTTTAATCCGCCCACGTTTGAGATTTTAAGGGGGGTAACAGGGAATTCCTGTGTATCAGGCGTCAAAAAATCAGGGAAAAATCCTAAAATGACACGCTCAGCATCCTCACTTCCGCCCCAAGCCATAAATGAAACACCTGGGCTAAGCCGATAATGAGTGCGAAATACCGCCAACTCGTGAGGACTCACAAAATGAGAAAAACGAACACTCTTATACTTTTGTACAGACTGCTCGAAATCCTCACATCTTGAAAGCCATTCGCCATCCTGCGAATATGCATTGTGTTTCATATTAGTTTACAAAGGGAAAAACTGTAGACTTTGAGTTATCACGGTAGTTACCTGCAACCTCAACATTGCTGGGTGTAATAAGGAAAATTCTGTTTGAAACATTCTGAATTTTTCCGTCTACGCCGTAAACAGCACCTGATAAGAAGTCTACTACCTTACGTGTTGTTTCATTGTCAAGCTTTTCTAAGTTTGCAACAATGGGCTTTTTGTTCTTTAAGTGGTCCGCTGCATCCTTTGCGTCGTCAAAGCTTGTAAAGTGAATAACTACAACCTTTGCAGGAGCACCGCCTGAAATTGATGAAACTTTAGCTCTTCTGCCAAGAGGGAATGAGGGTTCTACAACTTCTTCTTCCACTGTTTCCTCTACTTCGTACATTTCTTCCTCTTCATCAGAGAAACCTATCCATTTAAGCATTTTGTTGAATGAGTTCATTTCATACATCCTTTCAAGTTATAACATTTTATTATTTTCTATGTAAATGACTTTTGCTGACTAATTAAATAATGCACTGCCCACGCGAACCAGTGTTGCACCCTCCATGATAGCTTCGCGGTAATCACCACTCATTCCCATTGACAAGTGGTACATGTCAATATTGGGGAGTTTTTCTTCACGAAGTCTTTGGGAGAGTTTGTTTAAGTCATAAAAATACTTTCGGCACTCATCAGGTGTGGCATTGAGTGGTGCCATTGTCATAAGACCTTTGACGTTTACACTTTCAAGTAACGAAACACTTTCTGCAAGCCTTAAGCACTCATCAGGTGTAACACCGAATTTACTTTTCTCGCCTGATACGTTCACCTGTAAAAGTATATTTGCGCACCTTTGGTTTTCACCGAATTTTCTGCTTATTTCTTCTGCAAGTTTCAAGCTATCAACAGAGTGTATTAACGATACCTTGTCGGCTATATATTTAACCTTGTTTGTCTGAAGATGTCCTATAAGGTGCCACTCGGGCTCGTCCTTTAATACCTGATATTTATCAAGCAAACTCTGCACGCGGTTTTCCCCTAGGGTTTTAACACCTGCACTCATTACCTCTTGTGCCTCTTTTGCAGTCACTGTTTTTGTTACTGCAACAAGTGTTATATCCTCAGGTTTTCTGTTTGCTTTTACAGCAGTTTCTGCAATATTATCCAATACTCTTTTTACATTATCTTTTATCACATTTACCATATCCTTTACTGTGATACAATTACTCTTCCGTCATAAAACTCAGGTGCCGACGTTACCACCTCGTCATAAACCTTTATAGGTTGATTTGAATCGGCAGCAGAAATTATCGCTTCTTCCTCTGTAGAATATATTATATTTATAGGAATAAACCTCATAACCGCCCCACGCTTGATGTACAGTCCCACAGATTCTTCCTCTGTGTGAATGTTTTCTATTGCAACCTTATATCCGCTTACGCTTTTTTTGATAAAGTCAACATTTACAACGCGCTTACCCATAAGTCCTGCAACGTACGTGTCACACTTTACTACCACAGTTACTTCGTTTTTGTTATCTGCTTCTGATATATGTGTAACTGTTGCCTGTGTTTCGCCCGAGGAAAAGTCTGTGAATCTTATAATGACATTATCGCCTGTTTTCATTTCACCGATAAAGTTCTTCTTAAGATTAACCGCCACCATATATGAATAATTATCTACTATCTTGTAAGTGTAGCTTTTTTCATCATCGGTTATTACATCACCGTTTTTAATCTCGTTTATGGTTGAGCGAACAATCTCAGGAGTCAGATCTCCTGCATTTTCCATGATTAGTTTATCTTCAAAGCCATCTTTACCCTCAATAAATATACCGGGCATATTTGCTGATACTACATTTTCTGCTCTGCCCAGACGCTTTTCAAGATCATACTTTCTCGCCTGAAGTTTAGTCAAATCATCAGCAGATGATTCCTTTTCACCATTGGCTACTGCTTTTTGCTCAGCAAGCATACTCATCTTATATTTGTACTCAGAAAGCCTTACAAGATTTTGCTCGCAAGTAAAGTCGATTACCTCATCCACATATTTCGAAAGCTCTGCTTCCATCTTCATAGTATCATTAATGAATATGGAGCTTCCGCTATTACTGTCCTCTATAGCTGCTATTTTTTTATTAATTTCTGAAAGTTCTGTCTTTAAGTCTTCATCCTCGGTTTCACTGTAAAGCATGGCAAGTATTTCTCTGTTTGAAACTCTGTCGCCGTTTTTTACATAAATTTCTGTAGCTCCTGATAATGCCACGGTGTTTACTGATTCTGTTTTTATTAGTACAGCCTGCGTGGTACTCAGTTCTTCAATTTTGTCCTCCTGAAGCATTTCAAGACCTATCCTTGATGTAAACATGCCTCTTACAAAATATGTAACAACCAAAACTACAAAAAGCACTACAGGTATCATCCATTTATTTTTTCTCATAGCTTTTCCTCAGTATAATTTCACACAAAAATACACATTTATAACAATTCTATTTAATCATACCATACTTTTAGCTTTTTTGCAATGTTTTTTTACAAAAAAATGAGTCCCTGAGGACTCATTTTTTACTCTACTCCTAAAACCAAAAATTTTGGAATACCATTTTCGTAATCAGGTGTTATTTCACCTTTTACCAGTGGTTTTATGTACTCTATAAATTTGTCAGTTACAAAGTTGCCACGCTCATTAATATAATCATCAGGAACTATTCTGGCTTCGTTTGCAACCTTGTTTACATCAACCGCCTCGTATGCAACTTCGTACGGGTCATTGGATACTCTCTTAATCGCAATGACCACACCTGTTTTGCCTGATACTGCCGCTTCTACCGCAGTATACCCTACGTTATATGATTCATCAATATCTGTTTTGCTCAAAATGTGACTTGCACATCTTTGAGGTGTATTTAATTCAATACCACGAACCTTAACACCAAAGCGTTGCTTTATTAAACCTTCTAAAATTTTAGCAGTACCGCCCATCTGCTTGTGTCCGAAAGCATCAACAGTAAGACTTGCAACTGCATCACAGATATATTTGCCGTCCGCAGTTCTTACCCCTTCTGAAACAACTGCTAAAACGTGATTTTTTACTTTAAACTTTTCTGATATGTCACTGTAGAATTTATCCATGTCAAATTCACGTTCAGGAAGATATATAAGGTCAGGTCCCAATCCGCCAATTCCTGCCAGAGCCGACGCTCCCGCAAGCCAACCGGCATCCCTGCCCATTACCTCTACAACTTCTACCGATTTACTCGGATAAATTCCCGCATCTGTGGCAACCTCACGCACTGTCGCCGCAATATATTTTGCCGCACTTCCAAACCCTGGTGTATGGTCTGTTTCCGGCAGATCATTGTCTATAGTTTTGGAAACACCTACAAACTTGACGTCCTTGTTATGTTCTGCGGCATAACTCGAAAGTTTTGCTGCAGTATCCATGGAGTCATTGCCTCCTATGTAAAAGAAATAGCCAATATTATACTCTTCTAAAATATTAAATATTTTTTCATAAACACTGTTATCGTCCTTAGGCAATTTATAACGACATGAACCCAAATATGATGCAGGACTCTTCTGTAAAAGTTTCAATTTCTTTTCGTCCTGTGACAACTCATCAAGGTCTACAATATGTCTTTCCATCATCCCCATGATACCATTAACCATGCCGTAGATTTTACCGATATTCACAGCATCCGCTGCACCCTTGATTACGCCGACAAGGCTTGAATTAATTGCTGCGGTAGGTCCGCCTGACTGACCTACTATTGCATTTTTTAGTGTACTCATTGGCCATCCCCCTTATATAAGTTTTTGTATTGTAAATATTTTATTCATCTATGTTATATTATATTACGATTTTTGTCAAAATACAAGAGTATTTCCAAAAAAAGGTCTATATATTTTTAATAAGAAATTACACAATTGTAACATTAAAAGCATTTACTTTCTTTAGCCCATATGATAAAATTAATTTAAAGGAGGTTATCTATATGGGAAAAGTTCATGTGGAAGCTTGCCAGTATAAAAATTACGGCAAGTGCATAAAAATTTCTAACGACATTGTAAAGGTTCTAGTTACTGTGGATATAGGTCCCAGAATTATAAACTATTCATTTATTGACGGTGAAAACATTATGTTTGAGGATGTAAACCGCGATTTTGCAGAATCCGGTGAACCCTTTGATGTTTTCGGCGGCGGTACATGGTATATCTATGGAGGTCACAGACTATGGACGAGTCCTGAAGGTTATCCGAAGAGCTACTATCCTGACAATGACCCGGTTTCATACAAAATTTTAGACGATGGCGCAATTTTTACCCCACCCGTTCAAAAATGGAACCAGTATCAGATGGAAATAGAAGTGCACTTGTCCGATAATTCTTCTGAAGTAAATCTTATTCACAGAATTACAAATCGTGCGGCATGGAGCGTTACGCTCGCTCCGTGGTGTATGACCGTTCTTGCTCCCGGAGGTTTTGAAATTGTAGCTCAGCCCACTGTTGACACAGGACTTTTAGGCAACAGATTGCTGGCACTTTGGCCATACACAAAACTTACAGACAACCGTGTTATCTGGGGTGACAGATACATAGGTCTGCGTCAAGACAAAAACAACTCCGACAAATTCAAGTTCGGAATAAACAGCGAGCACGGAGTTTCTATGTATTTCATAAATGGGGATATGTTTATAAAGAAATTTACACCTATCAAAAACGGAAATTATCCCGATGGCGGTATGTCTTTTGAAACATTTACCAATAATTTGTTTTTAGAAATGGAAACACTGGGTGAAACATCAGAAATTGCCCCCGGTGCAACTGTGGAACACAATGAAAACTGGGCACTGTACAAAGAAGCCGAACCTCAGTTTAATGAAGACAAAATTGACGAATTGGTGGAAAAATATGTTAAGTAAAATAGTGGCTGCAACAACAAACCCAGGAAAAGTAAGAGAAATCAAAAAAATCCTTTCCGACTACGAAATTCTCTCATTAGCTGATGTGGGAATATCTGTTGACGTAGAAGAAAACGGCAAAACCTTTCGTGATAACGCCTATATAAAAGCTTACGAAATTTCAAAGTTGTGCAACCTGCCAGTTTTAGCGGACGATTCAGGTCTTGAAGTAGAGGCATTAGGCGGCCGACCTGGTGTACATTCTGCACGTTATGCAGGTGAGGACAGTCCATACAACGTCAAAATCGCATCACTGGCAGAAGAATTAAAAGATGTACCAAAGGATGAGCGTCGGGCGCAGTTTGCTTGTGCTGTATGCCTCATTTTGCCCGATGGAACAAAAATAGAAGCTGAGGGCGTGAGTTGTCCCGGAATTCTTTTGGAGACTCCCAGAGGTAAAAACGGCTTTGGTTATGACCCCGTGTTT
>JAZNWB010000119.1:0-8158 GCA_045593125.1 Congzhengia sp.
GCAGATTTATCACCGAAACCGCTAAATTAAATCCCGATGTAAACTTTATAGCAGTTGAAAAAAACCTAAATGTCCTAGTGCTTGCAGCTGAAAAAATCAAAGCATCTGGGCTTAAGAACGTGAAGTTCTTTGCTCAGGATGTAAACCTTCTGCGTGGTTTTGAAACCAAATCCCGCGCTGATATAATCTACATAAATTTCTGCGACCCATGGCATAAGCACTCATACCGCAGCCGCCGTCTCACCCACGAGCAACACTTGGTGCTTTGGGAAAAACTACTTGTAGAAAATGGCGAAATTCACTTTAAAACAGACAATCAAAAGCTCTTTGAGTTTTCTTTAAACTCATTCTCGGATTACGGAATGAAACTCAAAAACATAACTCTCGATTTACACAACTCTGAATTTGAAGGAAATATTATGACCGAATACGAAATGCTGTTTTCGGAAAAAGGTCAGCCCATTTACCGCTGTGAAGCAATGTATAGATAAAATAAAAAGTGTGGCATTGCCACACTTTTTACTTTATACTTTCAACTATTGATATTATTTCTTTGTGAATATCCTCTATTGTACGAATGTTAAGCTCCTCTGCACACACTACTCTTTTCCAACCACATTTTTCAGCAACATCAACGGCATTATTATAGGCTGCAGTCAGATAGTCTGAGTTTTTTTCATGGATGTCTTTTTGGGCCTCTCCCGTTATTTTATTGGCACGATTTTTCATAAGAAACTGTGCCGCAACGGGAGGCATATCTAAAAATATTACCATATCAGGTCTGGGGAGTCCCAGCTTTTCATATTCGTAATCTGAAAGCCACTCAATAAAGGCAGTTTTATCGCCCTTTATTTTCATGGCCTGATGAACAATATTTGAGGTTACATATCTGTCGCAGACAATTATACCGCCCGACTCATAAAATTTACCCCAGTCACGCTTATAACTTGCATATCTGTCAATTGCATAAAATGATGATGCAGCGTAAGCATTAACATCATCAGGATTGTCACCAAGTTCACCTGCTAAATAACCCTTTACAGGCATACAAAAATCACTTTCATAATCGGGAAAAGATATTTTTTTTGTGCTCAATCCATTATTCTGCAAATATTCAAATAACAGCTTTGTCTGGGTTTCCTTGCCGCTTGAGTCAACACCCTCAATTACAATAAGCTTTCCCATTATTTTGCCTCCGAAAGGTATTTTTCGCGCATTGTGAGCATCTTACCGCAGGTCATCTTACCCTCAGGACAAGCACCTGCAACACATGAAGGACCAGCCTTTTTGAAAAGTGTAGGAGCAACTTCTTTTACAAGTCTTAACATTTCGTCAGCTAAATCCCTTATCTCCCACTGAGCTCTTGTGCAGCAGCGGTGATGGAAGAAATTCATCAGACTTCTTGCGTTCATTGTCACTACCATTTTTGTCTCACAGGCGTTAGGGAGAACGAATCTTGCATCTTCAATCGCCATTTTTTCTGCTGCCTTTGCAGCATTCTTTTCATCTTTGCCTTCAGCCAGCAATGTAGTATAATGCTTTTCATACAGAATATCTGTAAGCTCATCGTAGGCTTTTTGATCCGCTTCCATTGTCTTTATGTAAAGCTCTTTTGCTCTTTCATTTCCAGCAATTTCAGGAGGTGTGATGTACTCAAACATACCTTCTTTTACATATCTTTGGGATTTAACACTGTAGCTTGCAATTCTGTGTCTTGTAATCTGAGCAAGGAGTGCACGGCTTACGCCTTCTATGCCAAATGTAAATGTAACATGCTCAATGGGGCTTTGATGACCTAAGCTCATTAACATATTTAAAAACTTTTCGCATCTTTCATCGTCAAGCCCCTCTAGTATATTTTCTACTCCGCTGTCAGAGTAGCAAAGCTTTGCTGCTGCTGCTATAATTTTTTCCGGGTCCGGTGTGTGAGTGAGTAATGTTACTTTCATTCTATCGTCCTCCCAACTTTCTTTCCTTTTTATCTTCGTCTAACTGTAATTTCAACTCTTCTGTATTTATGAAATTCTTGAATCCACGCATATAATATAAAAATTCTACTGTTATTTCTTTGCCGTAGAGATCTTTCGAAAAATCTATAATGTGTGTTTCTATCCGCAATTTTTCAGGATTATCAAAGCTTGTACTTCCAACATTTGTGATAGATTTATAAGTTACGCCGTCAAGTACAGTATTTGTGGCATATACACCGCCTTTTATGATAACACAGCGTTCGTCAGGAATAATATTTGCAGTAGGATAACCGTATGTTCTTCCCAGGTGCTTATCACCAATAACTATGCCCCTGACAGAATATGTTCGCCCTAAGAGTTTTTCACACTTTTCAAAATCTCCCTCATTGATTGCATTTCTAACTTCTGTGCTTGAACAAATTATGCCATCTACTGTCACAGGCTCAACTACCAAAACCTCAAAGCCATGCTGCTTACCAAGTTGTTTCAAAAGCTCCGCATCACCCTGTGAGTGTTTTCCAAACCTTCCCGTTGCACCGATAACTGCCACTTTTATATTGAATTTATTTACTAAAATTTCTGACACAAATTCCTCAGCTTCTAAATCCTTTACACCTAAAAAATCTTCAAAAAACAAGGTGTGAACACCTGTGTCAGCTATAAGCTTTTCTTTTACTTCATTTGTATATAAAAGCTTTTGGCCAATCTGTGACATCACGTTTTGGGGATGCTCTGAAAATGTATATACCACAGAGGGTACGCCTATTTCTTTTGATTTATCCTTTAATACACCAAGGAGTTTTTTGTGGCCTTTGTGGACTCCGTCAAAATTTCCTATGGCAACTACTGTACCGGCTTCACTATTTACTTTTTTGTAGTCGGCACAAATTGTTAGCATAGTTCCTCCTAATAAAAGCTTTTTTCCATTGCAAGCAACATCTTACCGTCGCAATCTTTGGTTTTCAGGAGGCATATCAGCTCTCCTTTTTCATATATTCTGAAAAGTTGGTTTTCTTCGTACTCTTTGATGCCCAATTGCTCCGGTCGTAGACGGATGCCGTTTTTAATTTTGCCGGCATTTTCTTCCGCTACATCAATTCTTTCATAATCTCCTAAAACAGAATCGGGAGCAAGGATGATATCTTCTATTTTCCCTTCTTTTACTGCCTGCTCTATCTCATCAAATGTGTACGCATTATCTACTGTAAACACGCCACTCATTGTACGTTCTAATGTATCCATAGCCGCACCGCAACTGAGCGACTCCCCTATATCACGGCACAAAGACCTGATATATGTTCCCTTACCACAGTGTACATCCATCATAAAGGATGTGCCGTCAAAATCATAAATATCAATAGAATAAATTTTAATTTTTCGGGGAGCACGTTCTATTTCCACGCCTTTTCGTGCCAGTTGGTAAAGCTTTTGTCCGTCAACCTTGATAGCAGAATACATAGGCGGAACCTGTTCAATATCTCCTACGAATTTTTTTACTGTCTCTTTTAGTTGCTCCTCTGTTACAGACACTTCTTTTCTTTCGATTATTTCTCCCGTGGTGTCTTCTGTGTCTGTCATAATTCCAAGCACAACACGTGCTGTATACTTCTTTTCATCTGCCATAATAAGGTCAGAAAGTCGGGTTGCATTACCGATTAGAACAGGTAAAACGCCCACAGCCTGCGGGTCTAATGTGCCTGTATGACCCACTTTTTTCATATTGAGTTGTCGCCTTACAAAGGAAACAACATTATGCGATGTCATACCCTTTGGCTTATATACATTAAGTATTCCTATCAAGTCTATCTTCCTCATTTGACATATTATAAATAGTTTATCACACTTTAAAACCTTTTTCAATACAAAAAACTGCAGAACATAATTCTACAGTTTGTTTTTTGCAAGCAATATGCCTATTACGCTTTTTGCGTCCTTTATTTCGCCTTTATTTATCATTTCCACAAGCTCGTCTATGTGATATTTTTCACATTCCACAAATTCGTCATCATCAGGGTCGGCATCTTTCTGATGCAAGCCTGTGGCTAAATATATAGATAGCTTTTCATCACAAAAACCTGGTGTTGCAAAGAAAGTTCCTAAATATTCAACGCAATCTGCCACAAGTCCTGTTTCTTCCCTGAGTTCTCTTATTCCGGCATCTCGTGTGTCCTCGCCTTTGTGGTCAAGTTTTCCTGCAGGAATTTCCAGAGTTGTTTCATAAAAGGGGTATCTGAATTGACGAACCATGTAGACAAAACCTTCATCATCTATCGCCACAACACCAACTCCGCCGGGATGACGCACTACCTCACGGATAGCCTCTTTACCATTTTCTAAAACTGCAATATCGCGTTCTACCTTGATGATTTTTCCATCGTATATTGTTTCTGAGGTTTTTGTAGTTTCTTTAAGCTTCACTTTCCATTTCTCCAATTATTTCATCTAATATTTTTCTGTCTTTATCAGTTAAATCGGCTTTCCCTAAAAGGTCAGGTCTTTTTATGTAAGTTCGCTTTAATGCCTCTTTTCTTTTCCACTTTTCAATATTTGCGTGGTGTCCACTCATCAACACTTCAGGCACTTCACGTCCCATAAATACAGGCGGTCTTGTGTATTGTGGGTGTTCCAGCAAACCTGAGTATATTGATTCTTCTTCGAAGCTTTCGCTCTGAGGCAATACGCCCTCAACCATTCTGGCTACACTATCTATCAATACTGCAGCAGGTAGTTCTCCACCTGTTAAGACATAGTCGCCGATTGAGATTTCTTCGTCCACTATTTCTTCCAAAACTCGCTCGTCAACGCCCTCATAGTGTCCGCACAAGACAACTATTCTATCCTTTTTGGAAAGCTCTATTACCTTGTCCTGCGTTAAAACCTTACCCTGAGGTGACATATATACAGTATAGGGTTTATCCTCCCCTGCTATACTTTCATAGGCACGGAAAATAGGCGGTGCCTGCATAAGCATTCCAAACCCACCGCCATAAGGATAATCGTCAACCGAGTTGTGCTTGTTTTGCGCAAAATCTCTTATATTTATGCAGTTTATTTCTAAAATCTCACTTTTTTGTGCCCTACCTATGATACTCTCATCTAAAATTGTCCGCATCATATCAGGAAAAAGCGTCAAAATATCAAAACGCATAGTCTACTCCTCGTCGTCATCGTCTAAAAGTCCTGCAGGGATTGTTACATGAATTTTTTTATTTTCTAAATCAACATCGTTGATTACGCCGTCAATAACAGGAAGGTAAATTCTCTTGCCCTCAGGCGTTTTTATCTCATAGATGTCGTTTGCCCCCGTATTAAAAACATCGGTAAGCTCTCCTAAGATTTCATCATTTTCATAGGCTGTAAGACCGATTAAGTCTTTAATATAGTATCTTCCCTCAGGCAGAGGTGTTTTTTCTGTATAAAGAGTTTTTCCCTTCATTTTTTCGGCATCATTCATAGAGTTTATGCCTGAAAATTTAATGATAACTACGTTTTTATGTACTTTTGAATTTTCCACTTTCAAGACTTTTCCGTCTTTTTCATAAAATACATCCAAGTCAAGCAAATCATACAAATCATCTGTCCAGGGGTTGAGTTTAACTTCTCCACGGATACCATGGGTATTTACTATCTGACCAACTTCTATCAATTCCATAATCTTCTCCTGTTTTTAAAAAAGGGCTGTTGTAACAGCCCTTTAATTATGCACTTTGTTCTTGTTTTTCCTCTAACACTGGTGCTTTTTTATCTGTAACACATTCTTTTGTTACTGTACACTTTGATACGTTTTCTTTTGACGGAATCTCATACATTATATCAAGCAATGTTTCTTCCATAATGGAACGAAGTCCGCGAGCACCTGTTTTTCGGTCTAACGCTTTTTGAGCTATTGCCTCGATTGCATCATCTTCCACTATAAGCTCAACACCATCCAAGTCCAAAAGCTTTGTGTACTGCTTTAAAATCGCATTTTTGGGTTCTTTTATGATACGAACCAAAGATGCTTTATCCAGCATATCAAGGCTGGCTATTACAGGGAGTCTGCCTATTAGTTCTGGAATGATTCCAAACTTCAATAAATCCTGAGGTTCTATCTTTGAAAGAACTTCACCTACATTTACATCGGTTTTGCTCTTTACTTCTGCACCAAAGCCCATTGATTTTTCCTGGGTTCTGCGGCTGATGATTTTTTCGATTCCGTCAAACGCACCGCCACAGATAAACAAAATATTTGTGGTGTCTATCTGCAAAAACTCCTGATGAGGGTGCTTTCTTCCCCCTGTGGGTGGAACATTGGCAACTGTTCCCTCTAAAATTTTTAATAACGCCTGCTGAACGCCTTCCCCTGATACATCACGGGTAATCGATGTATTTTCAGACTTTCTCGTTATTTTATCTATTTCATCAATGTAGATAATTCCACGTTGTGCTGCATCAATATCTCCGTCTGCCGCCTGAATGAGCTTTAATAAAATATTTTCAACATCCTCACCTACATAACCTGCTTCAGTCAATGTAGTAGCATCGGCTATTGCGAAAGGAACGTTTAATATTTTTGCCAAAGTTTGTGCCAAAAGTGTCTTACCTGAGCCTGTGGGGCCTAAAAGTAAGATATTTGACTTTTGTATATCAACATCTTTTGAAGATTTCTTGTTTTCTATTCTTTTATAGTGGTTGTAAACGGCAACAGACAATGTTTTCTTTGCCTTATCCTGACCGATTACATACTGGTCCAGAATTTCCTTTATCTCACGGGGTTTAGGAAGTGCACACAGTTCGATATCGGGTTCTGAAATATCATAATTGTCGCCCATATAGCGATTGCAAAGGGAGATACACTCATTACAAATGAACGCATCAGGTCCTTCAAACATTCGTACTACTTCGTCTTCACATTTTCCGCAGAAACTGCATTGAAGCATAGGTCTGCCTTCGTTGATTGTTGACATATATGATATACCTTTGCCTTTCTTGATTTTGTTAAAAAGGGACTGATAATTCAGTCCCTTTTAACTTTATAATATTTCATTTCTTGATTCTATAACCTTGTCAATAAGACCATACTCCATAGCCTCATACGCTGACATGAAGTTATCTCTTTCTGTGTCTGCCTGGATTACATCTATCGGCTTTCCTGTACGCTTCGACAAAATCTCGTTCAAGGTATTCTTGATACGAATAATTCTGTCTGCGTGGATTTTGATATCCGTCGCCTGACCCTGCATACCACCTAAGGGCTGGTGAATCATAATTTCACTGTTGGGAAGTGCAAGTCTTTTTCCGGGTGTACCTGCTGCCAGTAAAAACGCACCCATAGATGCTGCCATACCTACACAGATTGTTGATACGTCGCACTTGATATACTGCATTGTATCATAAATTGCCATTCCGGAAGTAATTGAGCCGCCGGGGCTGTTGATATAAAACTGAATATCTTTATCGGGGTCTTCGCCCTCTAAAAATAACATCTGTGCTACAACCAAGCTTGCAGTAACATCATTCACTTCTTCGCTTAAAAATATAATTCTGTCCTTTAATAATCTGGAATAGATGTCGTAAGAGCGTTCTCCTCTGCTTGTCTGTTCCACTACTACCGGTACTAAGCTCATAATTATTTCCTTTCTGTTTTATGAAACGGTTAAATGAAGATTATTTATCTTCAGTCTTTTTTGTTGTTTTTTTAGCTGCAGTTGTTGTCTTCTTTGCCGCAGGCTTCTTTTCTGCTGTATCAGTTGCCTTGGTTGTTGTAGACTTCTTTGTTGTCGTCTTCTTAGGTGCTTCTTCTGTTGTTTCTTTCTTAGCAGTTGTTTTCTTCTCAGCCTTTACCCATGTTGTGTTTTCAACCAGGAAGTCCATAGCTTTCTGAATCTTTAAGTCTGACTTTAAGGACTCAATGTCTTCGTCACGCATAAATTTCTTAACTTCTTCGAGCTTCATGTTGTAGGCATCTGCCATCTTTGTTAACTGCTCGTCGATTTCAGTTTCTGCTACTTCTAAGTTTTCAAGCTTTGCAATTTCTTCTAAAGCTAATGTGCCCTTAACCTGAAGTTCAGCGTTGGGGCGAATCTGTTCTTTGAAAGCATCGTCTGTTGTGCCCATGTAACCTAAGTACTGCTCGAATGAGATGGCCTGCTGAGCCATTCTTGCATTGTTTTCGCGGATTGTGTTTTCAATACGTGAATCAACCATAC
>JAZNWB010000120.1:0-1757 GCA_045593125.1 Congzhengia sp.
GATGTGGGCATCTACCCCTACAAGAAAATTAAAATAACACCGTCTAACAACAAGGCAGTGTAGCGTTTGCTACACTGCCTTGTTTGCTTTTTGCTTTTATTTTACCTTTTTATTTTACCTCTTATAAGGAAGGATTAATTACCATCCAAACCACGAGAAGAAGTCAGACGGCAGCTGCGGAATCTGATAATACGGCTGCTGTTGCTGTTGTTGCTGCTGCGGCTGCTGTGTTGGCTCCGGCTTTTCTTCTTGAAGAGTAACTGAAATCTCTTTTACAACGCCTGAGCGGTTAACCTTCATTTTAATTTTGTCGCCGGGTTTATGCTCGTCGCGGATTTTGTTAATCTCGTCAACTGTTGTAACCTTAGTGCCCTCGCACTCGATAATAACATCGCCAATCTGAATGCCCGCGCGTTCTGCCGCACCGTATTCTGTAACTGCGCTTACATAAACACCAATCGGAATGCCCTGAGCCTTAGAAATAGCCTCGGTAACAGTTCTTCCCATTAATCCGATAAGCGGTCTGCCTGTTACATATCCGTCTTTTATAATAGATTCAATTATCGGTCTTGCCTCGTTTACCGGGATTGCAAAGCCTAAGCCTTCAACGTCATATCCGGTTGATTTCGCGGTATTGATGCCGATAACCTGACCCTTCATATTAAGCAGCGCACCGCCCGAGTTACCGGGGTTAATTGCCGCATCGGTCTGAATCATTGTCATCTGTTTTCCGTCAATTACCATAGAACGGTTAATCGCGCTTATATATCCTACTGTTAAAGTTCCTGCAAGCTCTTCACGGAGCGGATTACCGATTGCAAGAGCCATATCGCCGACTCTGAGCTCAGATGAATCTCCGAGCTCGGCATACGGCAGAGCCTGGTCGTTTTCAATCTTTAAAACAGCAAGGTCTGTGCGTGAGTCTGCACCGATAATTTTAGCTTCGAAATTATCGCCGCCGATGGTTGTAACCATAACCTTAGCCGCGCCCTCTACAACGTGATTGTTGGTAACGACATATCCGTCCTGACGGATAATTATGCCCGAGCCGCTGCTCATTGCGGTCTGATTCTGAATATATGCATCCGACTGGCTTTGAACCAAAATACTTACAACGGCAGGAGAAGCCTTATCGTAAACCTCGGGAATTGTGAGTGTAGAAGAACCAAAGGTAGAAAGGGCGGTTTTTATCTCGCCGTTATTGCCGTTTGCCGTCATCTGCTCTGACTGCGACGCACTTGGCGGCGGCAAAACACTGCCCACAATTGCCGGCTTGTATGTCGCGGCAAAAATCGCAAAACAAACAGCACAGGTTACAACAGAGCTTAGCATCGCAACAAAGGCAGGCTTGTTAAGTAATTTGCGAAACTTCTTTTCTTTCGGACGATAAATTGATATCGCGCGGCTTTTAGGTACAGAATTTCGAACAGTTTTTTCAAAGTCATCAGCATACCAGCCCGAGCTTTGAGCAAACGGATTGGAAGAATCACCTTGTTCAACTTTCTCAAAGGTTTCATCATATGTGTTCTGCGAAGAGTTATTCTCGTCATTTTCGTGTAAAAATTTTTTGAAGTCGCTCATAAAAATTTCCATAGCCTTTCTGCCCACAAATGTTAATTAAAAATATACACGCTTCTCATCGTGGGCAGATAAGGCGTATAGCAGTAGCTTGCTACAAATCAAACGTCGCTATAAAGCTTGTTTTCTTTGGCAAGCCTTGCATGGGAGTTATTGACCAAATCAAAGATTTGGATAAC
>JAZNWB010000121.1:0-4560 GCA_045593125.1 Congzhengia sp.
GTTACACATATATACAGGTGACGGAAAAGGAAAGACTACTGCAGCGACAGGGTTAGCTGTAAGATTTGCAGGCAGCGGTAAAAAGGTGTGTATATTTCAATTTTTAAAAGACGGCACATCCTCAGAACTTTGTATTCTCCAAAATGCAGGAATAAGCGTAATCCCGTGCCAGACGGAAACAAAAGGTTTTTTTTGGAATATGGACGAAAAGGAAAAAGAAAAGCTCCGTCAGGAAACCTGTAAGAATTTCTTAAAAGTAAAAGATTGTGCAAAAGAATTTGATATGATAGTTTTAGACGAACTTGCAGGGGCAATTTCTGATAAACTGATAGACAAAGAAGAGGTTATACGGTTTATTTCTGAATATTCGCAGAAAAAGGAAATAGTAATCACAGGAAGAAACCTACCTCAGGAAATAATAAATACAGCAGATTATGTGTCTGAAATAAAATGCATAAAGCATCCCTTTGAGAAGGGACATGTGGCACAAAAAGGAATAGAGTATTGAAAATAATATTTCGCTTGCGAAATATTATTTTTTTGTAACATTTTGCATATAGTATTGCAATTTACCACTATATAATGTATAATAGTCTTGTATAGTTGTAAAAATAATTATTTCACATTACATAAGCAGGAGGATGAAAAAATGAAAAAGGTATTATCATTAATAGTGGCAGTTACAATGTTGCTTTCTGTAAGCTCAGTTGCTTTTGCGTCATTTGCAGATGTTGACAACAATTACTCATGGGCAGAAGAAGCAATTAACGGCTTATCCGAAAAAGGCATTATTACAGGTTATGAGGATGGCACATTTAAACCTGGCAAAAGCATCACACGTCAGGAAGCAATTACATTGTTTTCTAAAGCAATGGGTGCAAGTGAAGAAGTGAATGAGCCTATTGTAAATCTTGCGTATGGCATATATGAAGCAGATTTGGGCGTATGCTCAACATCTTATGCAGTAAAGCAGGGTGCTTATCTTATTTACAGAAGTGTATTCACAGTTGCTGAAGTTGTGGACTATCTTTCAACTGCAAACCGTGATAAGGAACTAAAAAGATATGAAGCAGCAACACTTATTGCAAAAGCACTTGGTGCTGATTCTTGGTTTAAGAGCAATCCCACAGCGGATACATCAATGAGCTTCGCAGACGTTAATGAAATTCCTGCAAAATACATAGATTATGTTTACTATACAACTGCATTAGGAATTATGGGTGACATGGGTGACAATAAGTTCGGACCCGAAGCTACAGTTACTCGTGCTCAGGTTGCGGTTATGATTCAGAGAATCTTAAACACAATGGAGTTTGAATTTATTGGCGGTATAATTACTACAGTTGATACATTAAACAACAATCTTGCTATCAGAAAAGCAGATGGAGAAATTGTTAAATTCGGTGTTGATGCGGGCAGCGTTATCTTTATTGATGGTTCAAAGATGACAATTTCAGACCTTGATATCGGCATGGAAGCAGTGTTTACCTTCTCACAGGGTGCTCTTTATGAAATAGATGCTATTACTGTTGTTGGAGATGCGGCGATTGCAGGAGCCTATAAAGGTCAGACAACAAACAACTCAGGAACTACGATTAAAGTTGCAGATATAACAAAAGCAGAACAGCCCGTGACAAGCTACAAGCTGGCTTCTAATGTTGTTATTACAGTAAATGGTTTAGAAACAGATGATATCAGAAACGTAAAAATGGGCGACTTTGTAACAATCGAGCTTTCAGGTGGTCTTGTAGTTGCAATTTCAGCAGAGCCTAAGTCAACAACTGTTTCAGGCGTTAAAGTAACAGAGATTAATACTGCAAGTGATAACGGTGTTGAAATTACAGTTATTGATAAAGAAGAAAATGTTGCAAAGTATGTTTTAGCAGATGATGCGACAATCACAAGAAATGCAGATGTTGCTTCTCTTACAGAGCTTGTTGTTGGCGACAGTACCACACTTACATTGGAATATGGTATAATCAAGGTTATCCGTGCCACAGGTGTAGAAAAGAAACTTGAGGGCACAATCGAAGAATTTACAATTTCAAATGCAACATCGTATATTACCATTTCAAACAACGGAGCAAAATCAAGATACGTTATGGCACGAGATTGTAAGGTTGAATTAGAGGGTGAAGCTGCTACAGTTTATGATTTAAGACTTGGTGCATACGTTAAGCTTACAACATCAAGTTCAACAGTAACAGAAATCAAATCAGAAGTAGTTACATCATCACTTTCAGTACAGGGAACAATTAAGACAATCAACACAAGCTATGGTCTTATCATTATCCAACTTGAGAATGGTACAGAAAAGCAGTTGTTTGTAAAGGATACAACAAAGATTTTAGATTCAACAACAAATAAGCTGATAACGTTAAAGAACTTAAAGGTGGGTAATGTTATCAATGCGGCAGGCACAGAGGGTCTTGGCGTATATGAGGTTAATTCCATCATGGTTCTTCAGCAGTAGTTTCTTAATAAAAGCTCAAAAGCGGTCTGCGGCTTTCCGCAGACCGCTTTGTAAAGTGAGGCGAAAACTTTGGAAAAGATATATGTATATGATACCACTCTTCGTGACGGGACACAGGGAGAGGGTATAGCCTTTTCATTAGACGACAAGATAAAAATTATAAAAATGCTTGATGAACTTGGTGTGGACTACATCGAGGCAGGTATACCTGCGTCTAATCCCAAAGACCGTGAGTTATTTGAAAGAATTGCCAAGTTAAATCTATCACATTCTAAGATTGTTGCGTTTGGCAGTACTCACAGAATAGGGGTGAAGGTAGAAGAAGATGCAGGTGTAGAAATGCTCATCTCTGCAAACACTCCTGTTGTTGCAATATTCGGGAAAACGTGGGACCTGCACGTCGAAGAAGTCTTTCATGCAGGTCCTGAAGAAAATATACGCATAATTGAGGAAACTGTGTCTTATGTAAAATCTTATGGAAAAGAAGTAATTTTTGATGCGGAGCATTTTTTTGATGGTTATAAGCATAATAAAGAATATGCGATGAAGGCACTTTTAGCTGCAAAAAAAGCAGGTGCAGATACCATTTGTCTGTGCGATACGAATGGTGCAACATTCCCTGACAAAATAGCCGAAATAACAAAAGAGGTAATATCTGAAATACCTGATATTACAGTAGGCATTCATTGTCATAATGACGTTGGTACTGCGGTAGGAAATACTTTGATGGCAGTTTTTTCTGGTGCACGTCAGGTACAGGGGACAATAAACGGTATTGGGGAACGTTGCGGAAATTCAAACCTTTGTACCATTATTCCCAATCTCCAGTTAAAGAGTGGATTTTGCTTAGTTCCTTCGGAGTCTTTGAAAAAATTAAAGAGTATATCAAGAAAAGTATATGAGCTTGCTAATGTTGTTCCTGATGAGAGAAAACCTTATGTGGGTGGTATGGCATTTGCTCATAAAGGCGGAATGCACATTGATGCAGTATTGAAAAATCCTGTAACTTTTGAGCATGTAAATCCTGAAGATGTAGGTAATGAAAGAAGACTTTTAATGTCTGAGATGTCAGGAAAAGCAATGGTATATGAAATAATCAAAAAGATTGACCCTGATATTTCAAAGGATGCAAAAGTTATAACAGAAATATTAGAAGATATCAAAAAACTCGAAAAAGACGGATATCAGTTTGAAGGTGCTGAAGGCTCATTTGAATTGATGGTTATGAAAAAACTGGGTTACTACAAGCCTCAGTTCAACCTCGAACAATTTAAGGTAATATCAATAGCTCCTACCACAACTAAGACGGCATCAGCGTTGATTAAAATCGGTGTTGATGGTAGCTTTGAAATAACTGCGGCAGAGGGCGATGGTCCTGTAAACGCACTGGATAAAGCGTTAAGAAAAGCACTTTATCGCTTTTATCCTGAGCTTAAAGAATCACGTCTTATTGACTTTAAGGTAAGAGTTTTAGACGGTATGGCAGGAACAGCAGCTCTTACACGAGTTTTAATAGAAACCACAGATGGACACAAGAACTGGACAACAGTTGGTGTTTCTGAGGATATAATAGAAGCCAGCTGGCAGGCACTTGTGGATTCTATTGAATATTATCTTTTGGACAGGAAAATCAACGGCGAAAATAATTAGGAGTTTATATGAAAGAATTATTTGAACTTTTCAAATCATTTTTCATGATAGGAGCGTATACCTTTGGCGGAGGATACGCTATGCTTCCTATGCTTGAGAAAGAAGTTGTAACAAAACACAAATGGGCAACTATGGAAGAAATTTCAAACTATTTTGCCGTCGGTCAGTGTACCCCCGGAATAATAGCAGTAAATACCGCTACGTTCGTAGGCTACAAGCAGAGAAAGAATATAGGCGGTATAGTTGCGACCTTAGGAGTTATAACGCCTTCTGTGATTATAATTTTAGTTCTTGCAGGAATACTGGATATTATCTTTGAATACCAGATAGTAAAAAGTGCGTTTGCAGGAATTTCCGTTGCCGTTTGTGCTCTTTTAGTTCAGGCTTTATGGAAACTTGCAAAATCAGGCGTGAGGGATGTATATACTTCAATTGTG
>JAZNWB010000122.1:0-3085 GCA_045593125.1 Congzhengia sp.
TTTTACAATACGGTTCATTTCATCCATTTTAGAATCAATATCCTGACACAGCTTAAATTGGTTTTTAGCACGAACCAAATTATGTTCGGGATATTTGATTTTAAAGTATGTATCGCCGTTTAAATAATCAGTTAAAAATCTAATTCCACATTCATAAGTTAAAAGCTTTGCCGAAAAAGCCAAAAGTTCTTTTTCACGCTCTGTTAAAGAGTCTTTAACCTCTGACATAAATCCTTTTGTAAATGCCTCAAAAAGTTTTAAGTCAAAAGTTACCTTGTCTAAATTCTTTTCGTCCTCGTTGGCAGTATTTGCGCCGTATCTTAATGCGTCGCCAAAGTCATAAAGGAGCGAGCCAGGCATAACAGTATCTAAATCTATTACACAAAGCCCCTCCAAAGTTTTTTTATCAAACAATACATTGTTAAGCTTTGTATCATTGTGCGTTACACGATATGGTATGCTTCCATCTTTTAAAGCATCACAAATTACGCTCGCTTCTTTTGCCTGTTCTAGCGCGTATTCAACCTCATTTCTGCACAAGTCCAATCTTTTGCTTATGTTTTTTTCGATTGCTTCTTTTAAATGGTTAACACGGTTTGGCGTGTCGTGAAATTTTTCAATAGTTTCATGAAGCTGTTCTGCAGGAAAATCACTAAGCATATTTTGAAATTTTCCGAAAGCTTTAGCGGACTGATAAAACACCTCGGGGTTTGAAACGCTTTCAAGCGTTATACTGTCTTGAACAAAGACACAAACACGGTAACAATCCCCTTCGGAATCTCTGTAGAATTTATGACCGTCCTCAGTAAGCAAGACAGACATAGTTTCCCTGTTGGGGTCGCCGCCGTTTTCTTTTATTTTTTTCCTTAAATGATTTGTTACACTGTGAATATTTTCCATTAACGCTTCAGGATTATTGAATACCTTTGTGTTAATTCTCTGAAGAACATAGGGACGCCCATCCCTGCTGGCAATAAAAGTATCATTAATATGACCGCCGCCATAAGGCACGCAATCAGTTTCGATTCCGAAAGCTTCGCATATTTCGGATTTGCAGTTTGTAATCACTAAAATTACCTCTTCCTTGTCGTAATTTTCAAATTGACACGCAAAAGTACATAATAATTATATCATATTTTTTTCAATTTACAATAGTAAAAAAAATTTTTAATAAAAAAATAGGTTTCAACTTCGAACATTTTATGGTATAATATAATTAAATGCATTAAGATGCAATAAAAATTTCTTTTAAGGAGGATTTTTCCATGGAAAGAATTATATCTGAAATTAAGAATGCAGCAGATAAGGTTGCAAAAAAATCAAATGAGCTTTTTGAAATATCAAAGGTGAAATTAAACATTTCAAATGTTAAATCTGAAATCAGCAATAACTATAAGCTACTAGGAAAGCTTGTTTATGAATCTCAGAAAAATGAATATACCGACGATGCTGAAAAAATTGAAGAAATTATAAAAAATATTGATGAGCTTAACGAAAAACTCTTTGAGCTTTCTGAAGTTGTTTCTGCATACAAGAATGAAAAGGTTTGTCCTAAGTGTAATAAAAGCACAGATAAAAACACTGTATACTGCCCTTCCTGCGGTCACAAGTATCAAAATGTTTCTGTTGACGAAGAATTTTACAGTGTTCAAGATGACGATTAATATTTGACAAAGGTTAAAAACATATTTATAATACCATTATAAACCGAAATGAAGGTGATAATGTGAAAAATGAATATAACGAAGTCCCTATGGTTGTTATTAAGCGTCTTCCAAGATACTATAGATATTTAGGCGAGCTTGCAAGGCAGGGTGTTAACAGAATTTCTTCTGCTGCCTTAAGCGAAAAAATGAATGTTACAGCATCTCAAATCAGGCAGGATTTTAACTGCTTTGGCGGATTCGGGCAACAGGGTTACGGTTACAACGTTTTAAATTTATACGATGAAATCGGGAAAATTTTAGGTCTTGACCGCGGTCACCCTATGATTATTGTAGGTGCTGGTAATATGGGTCATGCTCTTTTAAATTATGCCAAGCTTGAAAAGCGCGGTTTTAAAGTTATTGGTATTTTTGATAATGATAAAAGAAAAATCGGAGCTGAAATTAGAGGCATAAAAATTAGTGATGTTTCGCATCTTGAAGATTTTTGCAAGGAAAACAAAGTTGATATTGCAGCTTTAGCTCTTCCTGACACCGTTGTAAAGGAAATTGCCAATCGCCTGATTGATGCAGGCATTAAGGGACTTTGGAATTTTTCACACACAGAGCTTACTGTTCCTGAAAACGTAGCGGTTGAAAACGTTCACTTAAGTGACAGCTTAATGACTCTTTCATATAAAATTTTAAAAAAATAAAAACAGAATACAGTGTTTTCGCTGTACTCTGTTCTCTTGCGTCTGTAGCTCAGCGGATAGAGCACCGGCTTCCGACGCCGGGCTTGCGTAGGTTCGATTCCTATCAGGCGCGCCATAAAGCGATAAGATTTTTTCTTATCGCTTTTATATTCCATTTTTTTCATTTTATTATTAATTTTTACAAGTGTTTTTAGTGTTTTTTATCACATAATAAGATTGCAACTAAAAATAAAAAGAGGTTAATAAAATGAGTGGAAAAATTTTAATTGGGGCAATAGCCTGCGGTGCTGTTTTAGGTTCTGCAGCAGCCGTTGCTGTCGTTCCTTGTATGAATGGCAGAAACCGCAAAAAAATTATGCGTTATAAAAACCGTATGATGAGAAAAATGGGTTGTGTTTTAGACACTATTAATGAGTTAAGAAGCTAATATAAAAGCGGCTGTGACAAAATGTCACAGCCGCTTTTTTTAGCTTAAATTAGTCGTTGCAGCAGCAAGAGAAAAGGATGATTATTAAAATGATAATCCATAAGCAGTTGTTGTTATCGCCACAACCGAATAAACCGTTATTGCATCCCATAATGGTTACCTCCTTCGCTTCGTTATGTTACATACTATGCAAAGAAGATAAATAGGGAAAATTGTCCAAAATATTTTTAAAATTTAAAATATTCTCTTAAGGGTTTATTTTTCTGTATCATTCTCAATAATAAAAGCGCCAAAACTAA